>JABMQA010000228.1 GCA_013203545.1 Bacteroidota bacterium | reverse complement strand
TTTTTTTTCAGTTTTGTGCTGAAAAAATCCAGAGTCTTTGTGGCATAAAAACACTTTTCGGAGTGGTCTCAATATTAAAGCAAAAAACAGTTCCGTCTTTTTAAACTGCCTTGAAAAACTTAACTTATATCTTCTATTCGCGAAATTAGCGGCTCACTTTTTTACCCGGACATACCCGGATTTTCTGCGGTCAGCAAGCATTTCTTCCCGTTAATTCACCCTCCTTGCCCGTTTAAACGGTTTGTCCCTGTCGAAAAGATACCGGTAAGTAACATGGGTTTTGTAAATTCTGGATCCGATTTGCTCACATACTTTCATCATGGCAGGGTTAAAATCCCCGATCCAGTTAAGTTCCAGATCTGTGTATGGAAGCTCCGGTTTTAACACCACTTTTTCGAATGCCAGGACCAGTCCCGCTTCCAAACCTTTGCCCTGGTGCTCGGGAACGATACCGAAAATACGTCCGATAATTCGTGTACAGGTTTTTTTTACACGGAGATGGTACAAAAAAAGCAGCTTTTGGATCCAGCCGAACTTTCCATTGAGCTTCCTGATGATCTGGTAAATATCCGGCATCATGATAAAGAAAGCGACGGGTTCATCTTTATAATAGGCAAAATAAACCAGGCGGGTATCCATGACCGGACGCATCTTTTTTAGTAATGCCAGGGCATGGGTCTTTGTGATCTTTTTTACTCCAGTGAAACGCGCCCACCCCTTGTTATAGATGGTCATAAAATCCTCAGCGAATTTTTCATTGTTTTTCCAACTTATCATTTCAAATGAGTAATCCGGATTACCGAAAACACGCTCAGCTTTCTCCCTGATCAAAGGACTGATACCACCCTCCTCTATTTTGCGATGGTATGTATATTGATTAAAATAATTCTGAAATCCGTACGATTCGAACAATTCCTGATAGTAGGGAAAATTGTAAGGCATATTGTAAAGCGGTTCGGTAAATCCATCAACAAGACACCCCCAAAAGCTGTCGCGTTCTCCAAAACATATAGGGCCCTCCATGGCTTCCATACCTTTTTCTTCAAGCCACTTTTTAGAGGCATCGAACAAATAGAACGCAGCTTCCCGGTTATCGATGCAATCAAAAAAACCCATACCACCTGTGGGCTGGTCATTGGCACTGGCAGTGTTTTTATTGTAAAAAACAGCTACCCTTCCGATGGTTTTACCGGTATCATCTTTAAGTATCCACCTTATAGCCTCGCCCTGACGAAAAAGTTTATTCTTCTTTTTATCAAATATGGCTTCAATATCCTGATCCAGCGGCCTGATCCAATTTTTTTCATGTTTATAAAGCCGCGACGGAAAATTTAAAAATTCCCTTTTTGTCTGTTGATCGGATACTTCAATTAATGTAAAATCTTTCCTTTCTGACATAACTTTTCAGCTTGAAAAGCGAAAATAGAAAAAATATTGAAGTACCACCATGAACTTTTAAATCGGGATTTGATTTCTACAAAATATTGTTGTATTATTGTGTCCATAAGAATAATATTTATCATAAACATAATCAGACAATTTAAAAATATTCCAGGTAAATCTTCAGGCTAAACTTTATGACAATCCGTTTAAAAATATTGTCCGCTCTACTGTTTCTTCTAATGCTTTCGTATGATACCATACCGCAACCACAGGCCCAAAAAATCAGACAAATCACCACCAAAGACGGGTTGCTGACACCCGGTGTAAAATTCACCTACAAAGATTCCAAAGGTTTTATGTGGTTTGCCTTCTCCAACGGAATTGCAAGGTATGATGGCTATACAGTGAAACGCTTTGATGATTTCCTTCCTGATAGCTGTTCCATCAATTCCTACAAATTTTGTACATGTTTTTTTGAGGACAGCAAAGGCAATTTTTGGATTGGTACCCTTAAAAACGGATTTGCCCACTTCGATAGGGCAACCGAGACATTTACCTATTACAACCATCCAACAGACCACGGATTTAATTCGATAAATTGTTTTATGGAGGATAGTAATGGCGATTTATGGCTTGGCAGTAGAGATCGTGGTCTGTATAAATTTTTACATGAAACCGATTCTCTCATAAATTTTAACCCTCATGATGTTTATGACCAGCCAGGTACAGAAATAGCCCTAAGACTGCTGGAGGACAGCAAAGGTAACTTCTGGGTTGGAACCGGGCACGGAATATTTCAGTTTGACAGAAAAACAGGATCCTTCACCCACATTGAAACAGAGCCAAAAATACCTGATAATTTATCCTGGATTAACCATATTGTTGAGGATACATATGGTGATATCTGGTTTGCTACAAACTGGGGCGTTATGAAGTACCATCCACTAACCAAATCCTGGAAACACTATTCCACACAGTTTCCCGACAGACCCTATGAAATTGAAAATGGATTTATCGAAGGTATAGCAGAGGTAAATGTCGGCAACACGCATCAAATGTGGTTTACCACCTCAACCGGTTTACTTCTTTATGATTTTCATGCCGATACTTTAGCACATTTTAACAGCAAGGGCAATAATCCAATTAACCTCATAAGCAGCAATACATTTTATATTTTCTGTGACTACAATAACCTGCTTTGGATTAGTTCAAACGGGTTGATTATTATTGATCCGAGAAAAATGGTTTTTGAGTATGGTAAAATGTATACCTATCCCGATTCTCTCACCGAAATAGATGCCTGGTGTTTTTATGAAGACAAAAATGAAACCTTGTGGGTAGGAAGTTTCAGGGATGGGCTATACAAATTCGATAAAAATCTGAACTTTATTGAGAATTACAAATCCACTGC
Source organism: Bacteroidota bacterium (assembly GCA_013203545.1). Classification (GTDB taxonomy): domain Bacteria; phylum Bacteroidota; class Bacteroidia; order Bacteroidales; family 4484-276; genus JABMQA01. Next base: position 6,798 of record JABMQA010000228.1, on the reverse strand, counting down.
ATGGGATGAGGATTTGCCTGATATGGTCAATAAAAACCGCATTTCGATGGTATACGAAGATTCGGACAATAACTTGTGGGTTGGAACAGCAGGCCAGGGATTGAGCATATTTGACAGGGAAAGTAAAACCTTTAACACCATTTTTTTGAAACGCTTTCCGGGAAAAAGGAATACATTTATGTTACAGATATTCTGGAGGATGGCAATGGCAAATTATGGTTTGCGACGTATTATGGCTTGTATTCAGTCGATAGACCATGGCAATCCGGCCAGCCCCTGAAACATGTTAAAAATCCTTCACTTGCCGGTGCTTCATTGTTAGATTTAATGGAAGACTCACAGGGCAGAATCTGGGCTACAACTGCAAACCGCGGATTATACTGTATCAAACCAAATGACCGGGACAGCCTGCAAGCCAGGCGATACCTGCACGAGCATTACAGTTTCGGACTGTTTACCGACCGGAATGTCCATGAGGTTTACGAAGACATAAACCACAATATCTGGATGCGTTCGGTAGATGCACTTTTTAAGTACAATGAATCCATTGACAGCATTGAATATCACGCACCATTCAACGATCTATTCAAAGGAGACAAATATAATTTTACAGGTGACAACAGCGGACATTTATGGTTTATCACAGAAAAGGGGCTCCTCAGGTACAACCCGGTAGATAACACCCAAAGAAGTCTGAAATTATTCGGCCAGAGTGATGGTTTCTATTTCGACATACTCAGACATACCGACATCAACAAGAACAGATCGGGACAATTTCATATTGGCGGAACAGGGGAAGCTCCCATCGGTGCTGGATTTTGCAGGTTCCATCCTGACAGCGTTCATGGAGACAACCTTCATTTGCCGGAAATTGTAATTACTGATTTCAAGATCAGGAACGAGCCAGCCGGATTGGATAGCAGTATCACATGGAAAAAACACATCAGGCTTAAGCATAACCAGAACTTTTTTTCCTTTGAATTTGCCGCCATCGAATACCGGGATCCCGAAAAGAACCAGCACGCCTTTATGCTTGAAGGTTTTGATGAGGATTGGAATTATTCCGGTACACGCAGGTTTGCGAATTATACAGGCGTACCGCCAGGAGAATATATTTTCAGGGTAAAAGGCTCCAACAATGATGGATACTGGAATGAAAAAGGAACCGCAATTAATCTCACTATCTTACCTCCACCCTGGAAAACATGGTGGGCCTACACCTTGTATTCATTGCTTACAATTTCGCTGATATATATCTGGCGGAGATATGACCTGAAACGACACCGGCTTAAGCAGGCCCTGGAAATAGAGCACGTTGAAGCCGAAAAGCTGAAAGAACTCGATAAGATGAAATCCCGTTTTTTTGCCAATATTTCTCATGAATTCAGAACACCATTGACTTTGATTTTAGGACCCATAGGCAAACTTATGACCAAAATTTCCGATAAGGAATCGATAGGAGATCTGAATATGATGCAACGAAATGCCCTACGACTTCAAAACCTGATCAATCAACTATTGACTTTATCAAAACTTGAATCGGACCAGATGAAACTCCATGCAGTGGAAGAAAATCTGACCTTCCTGGTAAAAGGGTATGTTCAGTCATTTGAATCTCTGGCGATTCAAAGAAAAGTGAAGCTAACTTTAATATCTAATGAAGAAAACATTCCTGTGTTCATCGACCGGGACAAGCTGGAGAAAATTCTGTATAATCTTCTTTCGAATGCATTTAAATTTACGGGTGAGGGCGGGAGAATTGAGGTGGAAATCACCCCCCTACCCCCCTCAAGAGGGGACGTAGGAGCCACTCCCCCTATATTAAAGGGGACCGGGGGGATTACGTCCCCTTGGGTCAGCATCTCTGTAACAGATACCGGCCGAGGAATCCCCATAGAAAAAGTACCCCACATCTTCGATCGCTTTTACCAGGCTGATGATTCACATACAAGGGATCAGGAAGGCAGTGGAATAGGCCTTGCCCTTACAAAAGAACTTGTAGAACTCCATCACGGTAAAATTTCAGTAAAAAGCGAATTGCATAGCGGGACAGTATTCTCGATTTGGTTTCCAATGGGTAGGGATCACCTTAAGGAAGATGAGATTGTCCGTCAAATTGAAAAAATGGATAGTTCCCCAGCGGAAGTTTATAAACCAATACAGGTGGATATTTCGGAAGAATTCACTGAACCATTGAAAGGCCCGAATCAAAAACCAGCAGACTTTTCATTTGAAGATATCGATAATGGCAAAAGTGATCCCGTTTTACTCATCGTTGAAGACAATTCTGACTTGAGAGCCTACATACGCTCCTATCTGGACCCGGGCTTTAAAGTAATTGAAGCCTTTGATGGCGAACATGGCCTGCGCAAAGCTACGGAGTTGATCCCCGACCTGATCGTGAGCGATGTAATGATGCCGAAAATGGATGGTGTGGAATTGTGCATGAGGCTCAAAACCGATGAACGAACCAGCCATATACCTGTAATTCTTCTTACTGCCAAAGCTTCCATTGAAGATAAGTTGGAAGGTCTTGAAACCGGTGCCGATGATTTCATTACGAAGCCATTCGACCCACAGGAATTGCAGGTCCGTATCAAAAACCTCATCAGTCAGCGGGAAAAATTGAGAGAATACTACACAAAAGAGATTGGTGTTACCTCAACGGAACCCACCGGCAAAATCAATTCAATGGATCAGCAATTTCTTCAAAAACTTAAAAAAATCGTTGATGAAAAGATGAACGAATCCGATTTTGGTGTCGAAAACCTTTCCAGTGAAATGGCCATGAGCAGGGTGCAGATGCATCGGAAACTGAAAGCCTTGCTCAACCAGTCTGCTGGTGACCTGATACGGTACAGCCGGCTTCAACAAGCTGCAAAGCTTTTAAAGTCAAAAAGTAAAACGGTGACCGAGATTGCCTATCAGGTGGGATTTAATAATCTTTCCTACTTTGCGAAATGTTTCCAGGAGCAATATGGGGTGAATCCGTCGGAGTATTGATGCAGGGAGTTTTCATTAAGCAGTCGGCAGTCTTCGGTCGGTAGCAAGCAGTCTTCATCTTTATCATTAATCCACTCCTCCTCACTTTAGGCACTCTAGGCACTTTAGACACTTTAGACACTTTAGGACCCCAAACTTCCCCCATGTTACATAAGTGGTAAAGATTGAAACATGAGTGTTAGCAAAAAGGCCCTCCGCGTTATACTTTTACCAAAGCTTTTTTAACCAACTATTAAAAACAACAAATAATCGGAGGACAAACCATGAAAACATTAAAAATCATCACAGCACCGGGAAGCATCTCAAAAACCCAAATCATCGTCTTATTCGTTGCATTTCTGTTCATCAGCATGAACGGTCAAACGCAAAATAAAAGAAACCAGTCAGACGAAGAGAGGAAGGCTTCACTTGTCGAAATGGCAGACCGGTACAGTCAGAATTTTCATGAAAAAAAATCTATAGCAGATAGCATAGCACGTGAAAAAGACTGGATCATACGAAAAGAGATGACGAGTGGGCAAATTATCGAGTTACAATACATTGATAAGTACGGCATACCCCAATACAATTCTACCCATAATCTCAACGCCGCAAGAACGACGGGCACTAATCAGCTCTGGGCTGGAGGAACAACAGGGTTAAACCTGGATGGAAGTGGATTCACATTAGGTGAATGGGATGGTGGAGCAGTAAGAGGAACCCACCAGGAATTCATGAATGGAACCACATCGAGGATAAACCAGGCTGATGGCGCCATGCAAACATCCGATCATTCCACCCATGTGGCTGGAACCTTAATTGCGCAAGGTATATGGAATCAGGCTCAGGGTATGGCATCGGCAGCCAATTTGGATGCCTACGACTGGAATAATGACGAATCTGAGATGATACAGGCAGCCGGAAACGGCTTAACCCTGTCCAACCACTCATATGGAAGCATCAGAGGATGGATGAGTGAAACAATCAACAACCAAACAACATGGTACTGGTATGGCAATATACTTATTGACCCAACCGGCCAGGAAGATTATCTTTTTGGGTTTTACAATGACAAGGCCCAGGAACTTGACAACATAGCTTCTGCACTCCCACACTATCTTATTTTAAAATCTGCCGGAAACGATCGCAATGATACCCATTCGGGATCTCATTGGATGAATATAGGTGGAACCTGGATCCAGACAAACATGTACCATGAACAAGATGGAGGAACAGATGGGTACGACTGTCTGCCTCCAAAAGGGACAGCAAAAAATATATTGACCGTTGGGGCCGTTGGTCAGTTAATTAATGGATATAACCAACCAGCAGATGTTGTTTGTGAGGCCTTCAGCACATGGGGTCCTACAGACGATGGCAGGATAAAGCCTGATATTGTAGCCAATGGCGATTTGCTTACCTCTACAATTGACGACCACAACACAGCATATGCCGCAATGAATGGCACATCCATGTCTACACCAAATGTAACCGGCTCACTGGCATTGTTGCAGCAACACTATCAAAATAACAGGGAGGGACAAATGAGTGCAGCCGTATTAAAGGGCCTGACTATAAATACAGCCAATGAAGCTGGCCCGGATGATGGTCCGGACTATATGCACGGTTGGGGCCTTTTTAACGCTGTGGGAGCAGCAAACCTGATTACCCTCGATAACAATGAAGGCGGATTGATAAATGAACATGTTCTTCTGAATGGCGAAACAGATGAATTTGAATTTATCAACGACGGAACAGATGACATCAATGTGACCATTTGCTGGACTGATCCACCCGGAACACCGCCGGCAGATGCCCTGAATCCAACCAACCTAATGCTTGTAAATGATCTGTTCGTAAGGGTCACCACACCGGATGGTAGCGTTATTTACCCGTGGGTACTCAACCCTTCCTCACCTTCAGCAGCAGCTACAAAAGGCAATAATACCCGTGATAATGTTGAGACAGTAAACATTCAGAACCCTGCATCAGGTACCTACAAGATCCTGGTATCACATTATGGGAGCCTGTTGTATGCAGAACAAAGCTATGCCCTCATTGTATCCGGTTTGCATACAAGGCCCGATCAGAGCTATTGCGAAGCCAGGTCAGGTAATCATTACGAATCAATCCGATGTGTTATTGTCGGGGATATTAGTAATACATCGGGGTACGGTCCCGGTGGATATGCCGACTATACAGGTTTGGTGACTGAAATGGAAAAAGGAAGTAATTACAACCTTACATTGATAATTGGGAACCCATATCCGGGTGATGATGCACAAGCATGGGTTGACTGGAACCAGGATGGTGATTTTGATGATTCCGGTGAGGGATTCCTTTTGGGATCCGGAGTAGGTCCCTATTTCAAAACCATCACTGTTCCCCAGGACGCAGTATCAGGTTACACCACCATGCGGGTCCGGCTGGTCGATTACGGTGCACTATCACCATGTGGTAACACAGATTACGGTGAAACCGAGGATTACACCATTCGTGTTGTTGGTGCATTCGATTGGACAGGTGCACTAAGTGACAACTGGCACAACCCGGGCAACTGGTCGGGAAATGCTGTACCGGGTCCTTTTGATGATGTGCTAATATCAGATGTACCTAACAGGTGTGTGATTCATGTGGGTGATGCCCAATGTAACAATATGATTGTTGAAGGAGGTGGGGATAACTATCTCAGGGTTTTTGACCATACCCTGTATGTAGCTGGTAGTTTAACAGTGCATGGGGAGATAAGACTTGATTGGGGAGCCAGGGTGACAATATACGAAAACACAAACTGGGAAAGCGGTTCAACTGCAACCTTCTGGTCAAACTCCATGGTATGGACTTATGGTGATTGGAATATCAATCCCGGGGCAAACCATCAAATTGATTTTGGCAGCGTTAACTTCCTGTGCCCAAATACAAGCAAAATTCGCTGTAAGGAGGCAGGCAGCTATTTTAATGATATTAGTGTAAAATCATTGGGAGGCAACCTTCTCGTTGATAGTGAAACAACCGTTGACCTTGGTATTAAGGGCAATCTGGAAATCGAAGCAAATAGTTTATTCAATTATGATTGCTCACAAACCCTTAAGTTATCCGGGGACTTCATAAATACGGGAAGCTATGAGTTTGACTACGGAACGCTTGAATTCAATGGAATTAGCCAATCCATTGACAACCATCAGGTACTAGTAAATCCCGGGTATTTTTTCAATGTTACAATCAACAATTATGACACACTGAACATCCTCAACAAGGATATAGATGTTAACGGTGACCTTACCATCGAAAATGGCGTACTCGACCCTCATAATAACACGATTTATGTAGGCCGAAGCTGGAAAAATATGGTGGGCCCGTTGGGTTTTATCGAAGGTTTGGGAACCGTGGTTTTTGATGGAATGAGCAGCCCTCAGTATTGCCATACGGACCATTTTAATATTCTTGAAGTTAAAAAACAACCCTTGAGTTTATTGTTGATAGACGGGCACGATGTAAGTTGCAACAAGTATAACTGGGAATCAGGCGGGGTACTGGTGATGGACGGATCATTTACTGCCAATGACCTTGCGGATGACGGACTTTTCGGAATATACATAGTATTCGAAGGTTGTGAAATGAATCTCAGCAATTACGGTGGCCGGGTTGATTTGAATTGTAACATGCAAATATATGACGGAATTATTAATATTTACGGAGGGTCCGACCTCAGCAACTGGCCATATGCAGCAGATGCTGCCATAACAATTAACGGTGGAATTTTAGATTTCCACGACCAGGAAATCTATCTGAACAACAATACGGGATTCAGCTTAA
>JABMQA010000227.1 GCA_013203545.1 Bacteroidota bacterium | reverse complement strand
GTGCCTGCAATGGGATGATGAGCAAAACATATTTGCAGGCTTTTCCGATATCAGCGGGCTTAGAAGCAAGGATGGTGGTGAGAGTTGGTCGTTTGATTATACCGGGCATGATCAGAATACGATGTACTGGTCGGTGAAGCATCCGGGATCAGGTATTATTTATGCTGCAACCTCCACCGTTCACGATATCTACCAGAGCCATCGGCTCAGGGATAGTGAAATTGAGTATTCGGGAAGTGGCGGGAAAGTCATTTATTCAGCGGATGGTGGTGCTACATGGCAGGATTTACATGATTTTGAGATGCCGGTTTACTGGGTGGCACTGGATTCAAATCATCCAGAAAAGCTTTATGCCAGCGTCATCAATCACTCGGCAGGCTTTGGCGGAATATGGAAAACGGAAAACCTTTCGGCCGGAGCCTCCTCTGTTTGGTCAAAGCTGGTCAACCCCACCCGCACACAGGGGCATCCGGCCTCGATCATCGTACTCAATGATGGGAAGGTGCTCACCTCATGGTCGGCCAGGAGGAACACAACCGGGCAATTCACAAACAGTTCGGGTATATTTTTGTATGATCCCGGAACCGGATCGTGGGAAGATCTTACCCATCCTGACATGGTTTACTGGACCAAGGATGTAATTGTTGATCCCAACGATCCTGATCAGGATACATGGTACGCCGGCGTATTCAGCGGCTGGGGAGGGCCGGCCAACGACAAGGGCGGGCTTTACAGGACATTCAACAGGGGCCAAACCTGGGAAAGAATATGGGAGACGCACCGGGTGGAATCCTGTGCATTCAACCCACTAAATCCCAACGATCTTTATGTGACAACTGAGACGGAAGGGCTATGGTTTTCATCTGACATCAACCTTTCATCACCGGTTTTTGAACTTGTCGAATCTTACCGGTTTATGCACCCGCTGCGTGTTTTCTTCAATCCGTATAACCCGGGCGAAGTTTGGATTGCCAGTTTCGGAAACGGACTTAAAACCGGGAATGCAGGAAATCCTACACAACAAATTGTTACCTTGAAGCAGGGATGGAGCGGGATTTCATCGTATATCCAACCGGTCAACCCGAACATTCAGGAAATGTTTGGTTCTGTTCCTGATTTGACAATCCTGTATAACAGTTCAGGATTGTATTGGCCGGAAGGAGGTATCAATACACTTCAAAATTGGGATTCGAACAATGGTTATATCATTAAAATGAATTCAAACCAAGCAATCACATTTATGGGTGAGGAGGTCGAAAATCTTACAGTGCAAATCTTTTCCGGTTGGAATGTTATTCCGGTACTGAGTATAAATCCTGTCAGCACACAGCAACTAACAAATCAATATGCCGGGCAAATCATTATGATCAAGGATGTAGCGGGCACCGGCGTGTGCTGGCCAGCCGGAAATATACACAACCTGGAATACCTGTTGCCGGGAAAATCCTATTTGCTGATGTCGGACACTGATTTCGAATTGGATTTCGACCTATTCAACAGGGATTAAAACCACAGTTTCGATATCCTCCTTCTTGACTTTGCCGGGATCGTTCATATAAAATTCTATCGATTCGGGTGCTGCCGTAAGCCCTTGTTGTTTTATCCAATTGTACATATTCTTATAGGTTTCGCCCACCTTTTGATAGGGTCCCTTGTGGATTGCTTTAACATACTTTTGCCCTTCAATAAACCCCGGTTTAATCCCATACTCACCTTCGAGTTTTACCGACGAAGGCATCCCCGTCATAAAGTGCCATTTTTTGGTAAACATCCCGACGAGGTTGGCGATCATGCCTTTCGACATCTGTTCCTCCCAGTTGATGTCTAAATACCGGGCGTAAGGCGCATCGGTGCATTCGGCATTATTCGTCTTCAGATAATCCATAATCCGATGAAAATTTTTACCCATGACTTTTGGCATTTTCCATATGGGCACGTTTTCTTCGATCTCGACCACATGGCCGATTTCCCTGGTGATGATTTCAAAATTTGTTTTCATGCTCAGTGTTTTTAGTTGGTTGGAATTGCAAATTTACAACAGATTATTTAACCTGAAAAATTAAATCTTTAGGTCATAATGTGGCAATATTTACACTCCGGAATACGCTAAAATTTTAAATTGTTTTTAATATTTCCTTTTTCTATATTTGTATCCTCACTTTAAAAACATGATATGAAAAAAGCCTACCTATATTACTGTAAGAGCGGCATTAAAGCTTTTTGTTGTGCTTGCCTTGTACGTCAATGCCCTAAAAATGCATGCCCGGCAATGGAAGCCATTTAGCGCTATTGATAGGATATTGCCTGATTGTTTTGAGTTTAGTAACTATTTGTATAATTTGAATATTGATAATACTAATAATACACGATATGAGAAACTTAAGTGTATTAACTGTTTTATTGCTTTTTACAATTAGTTCTTTCACACAAGAAATAACCAGGGGACCCGAAATAGGCGAAATATACTTTATGGGGCCAACAACCACAGTTTTGTAC
>JABMQA010000226.1 GCA_013203545.1 Bacteroidota bacterium | reverse complement strand
TTGCAACTGCATTCGATTATATGTCGCTCTGGTGGGAAACCAGTGGCGACGGCTTTTTTGCTGACGAAACCAATCCCGAAACGACTTACTATCCTGATCCTGATGATATCATGAACCAGTCAGCGATAATTACCCTCACCGCCGAATCCGTCCTTCCCTGTGAGGATGTTGTTCAGGATGAACTGAACCTTTACATTCTTCCGGATGTGCCGGAGGTAAATGCCGGTGGTGATGCAACCGTATGCGGTGAGCCCTGGCAGTTCAATGCCACTGCTACGGATTATTCATTTATTTATTGGACGACATCCGGTGACGGAACCTTCGATGACCAGGAAATCATCAACCCGGTATACACACCCGGCCCCGGCGACCTGGGTACAGGTACTGCCGAAATTACCGTGGAGATACAGTCAGCCGCGCCCTGCACCGCACAGGCGATGGACATGGTGTTACTCTCATTTATCGACGGGCCTGTGGCGGATGCCGGTGCTGATGCCGCAATCTGTCAGAACCAGACACATCAGTTAAACGGATCAGCATCCAATTTTTCAGCAACACTTTGGTCGACTACAGGAGATGGAACGTTTGATAATCCAGATCTTCTCCATGCAGTGTATTCTCCCGGTGGTAACGACATTGATAACGGAACAGCATTGCTGACGCTGCAGGCCTATCCGCTTGCCCCATGTACCGGTATTGTTTCGGATCAAATGATGCTGACCATTCAGAAATTACCCCAGGCAGATGCAGGTGATGACGGTTCGGTTTGTGAAACGCAATCCTTTGATGTTTTAGGAAATGCCACCTTGTACGAGTCCGTGCAATGGACTGGTTCGGGTGACGGAGCATTTGCTGATCCCTCAGCGCTGGCCACCAATTATATACCCGGACCAGCGGATGTAGCCACAGGAAGTGTTATTCTTACTCTGAGTGCATTACCGATCAGTCCATGCGTGGTTTCAGCCGATGATCAGTTGATGCTGCAAATCATGAGATGTCATGATCTGATCCTGCCGGCAGGCTGGTCAGGAATTTCATCCTGGGTAAATCCAACCGACACTGATCTTGAAACCCTTCTTGCCCCGGCTATCGACAATCTGATTATTATCCGGAATCCGGAGGGATTCTACTGGCCAATACAAAGCATCAACACGTTGGTGGAATGGGATAATTCAAGCGGCTATGTGATAAAAATGTCAGATGAAGCCACGCTGAATTTCATCGGAACCGGCTTCGCCAACAACCTGCTTCAATTGGATTCGGGCTGGAGCCTGATCCCGGTACTTTCGCCCTGTGAGGTGGATGTTGCTGAATTAACGAACGGCACAAACCTCGTCATGATTAAGGAAGCTGTTGGAATCAACCTGTACTGGCCGCAATTTGGTCTCAATACCCTTATTGATCTCGAACCCGGAAGCGCCTATTATGTGCTTATGAGCGAACCGTCTGAACTGACCTTCCCCGTGTGTGACGGCAACCGGCTCCTCAATACAAAAGCTGCTGTTCAAGCAAATGAATCATCATGGGTTTTATCCGATGCCACAGCATTAACGCACATCATCGGAATTTCTTCCGGCCTGCTTTCGGATCTGAATATTGAAAACGGTGACCATATCGGAGCATTTGGCGAAAACGGCAGTTGCTACGGTTCGGCAAAGTTCAGCGGCGAAAACCTGGCCATTACGCTTTTTGGTAATGATCCGATGACAATTGATAAAGACGGATTTGATGAAGATGAGCTGATTTTGTTCCGTCACTATTCACATAGCAGCCACCAGGAAAGCGAATTATCAGTAACCTTCAATCCAGGATATCCTGACTATGATGGTAAATTCAGTACACATGGGATTTCGGTTATCAAGGAGGTTATCGTACAGTCAAATGGTATTCCAGATGGTTCGGTATCAGCGCATTTTCAAATCTATCCCAATCCGGCCAATAATGAACTTTTTATCATTTGCGGGGATTATGCGGATTGCAGGCTCGAATTGCTCAGCATGGATGGAATTCTGTTAAAAACCGTTTTCATGGAAACTGAAAAAACGAAAATTGATATCAGCGACCTTGCTCCGGGCGTTTATGTAGTAAAGAATTCAGTTTTTGGGAAAACGCTGATGAAGAAGGTGGTGAAGTATTGAAGAGCTCAGCACAAAAAGCAGTGTGACCTCACCATTTTTTGAAAACAAAATATTTCAAAAGGTAATAGTTTTGATGGCGGGCAACGTTCGCTGGTTTGTGCAAATCAGGAACTGGGTGTAGTGACCAATTTCCACAGGATGGGAGGTGAGTTGGATCCCGGTGGGTTTTCCGGGGATCTTGGCTTTGATGTGTCGATCGATTTTGGAAATACCTGGACTGTGATGAATGAATGTTACCAGACGAATATTCAGGTTTGGGCGATACTTGATGCTGCAAGGTATCCACAGCATGGTATTTATAATCCGTTTGGAAATACAGATCCCAATGAGGCTTTTTGTGTGTTTTTTGCACCCACACTTGATGCGAGCAACGCCCCTGATGGTTGGGGAGGCTATTGTTATGGACGTTCAAAACTAGGAGATCCTGGAGATACTACCAAAAATCTGGTGCATACCGACCCGGAAGCGGGAATTTTTCAATATATACCAGAAGGATTTACCGTGACTTCCACAGGGGATTTCTGGGCTGTAGATTTCAACTTTGATATGACATGGATTCAATATTCCGAAAATAAGTGGTTACAGCAGCTCATCATAAGCCACGGTGTATGGATTGATATGGAAGAGGACTATCAGTTATCACAGTTTCTAATTCCGTGCCCAACACAGGATACTGTCAACCTTCCTCCCTGCGGAAGGGCGGAGTTTTCACCGGATGGACAGTTTGGGTATATTGCTGTAATTTCTGATAATGGGGCTGTTGAAATCTCGAAGGACCGTTCGTTTTATCCCATTCTCTGGCGTACGGATGATGCCGGCCAAACCTGAATCGGACCGATACCGGTTGCGCTTGCGGGTGAAAATGGTATCGAAGGGGTTCAAAGCTATTTATCTGTTGATGAAATCGGCGAGTTGTTTGAGTTTCCGCTACCTGATCCTGAAGAAATCCCCTTTACCACTGCCTACGATTTCGATCTGAGCATTGATGGCAATGGTGATCCCCAGATTGCAGTGGTTGTTGGGGTAACAGGTGAGGAACCCTATTCCATCATCACAGGAATTTCAGTTACCACGGGATATATTTTCACGGCAGCTTTTTTACTTTCTTCCACTGACAAAGGAAATGAAGGAAGTTGAATTGGTTATGAACTGGGACGTCCGGTTTCGTTTCGCGGATACTTTAACGATATGACCGAGGACAACCGCATCCAGATTGCACGTAGCAGGGTGGGGGACAAAATGTTTGTTTCATGGCTGGATACCGATACAACTGTGTCGCCTGATAACAATGCGCCGGATATTTGGGCAAGGGGTGTAGATGTTGTGAATGCTACACTGACCTACAACATCCAAACCCAGGAAGATTCACCTCAGAATGTGACCCTGGGATCTGGCGCTTCCTCCTGTGCGTATTTCTTTGCAATGGCCAACGAGGTGTTTTATAATGATTTGGTTTCGTACCCTACCTACACCATTCCTTATGTTTATGAAGGGATGGATCCAAATGATCCGCTTTTGCCGGTACAATTCAAATATGTTCAGAACTTTTTCTTCTGGGAGGCACAATTTGGGTCAGCGCCGCCACCTCCTGGAATTCATGAAGTAAACAAAACCATTGCTGAAGTTTCAGAGGTATTCCCAAATCCTTCCAGGGAAATGGCGACATTAAAGTTCACACTCAACAAAGCTGCTAATGTTGTTGTGACAATTGCAAATATTATGGGGCAGACTGTAAAAAGTCTCCCACTACGATATTTCAACTCCGGTTCAAATAATGTGAAATTTGATGTATCTGATTTGAGAGCGGGGATTTATTTTTGTGCCATTGAAGTTATGGGAGAGGTCGTTACAAAGAAGATAATTGTGGGATGAAGTTGTACACGTAAATTGAAATGGTTCTTGATATCCAGCAAAATTTTCCATATCTTTGAAAAAAATAATGAAACAAATTTATCATCGGCTTAAACTACCATCACCATGAGGAAAATAATACTATCCGTTTTTCTGCTGGGAACTGGGTTTGTGCTGACTGCCCAAAATCCAATGCTTAACGCAAATTTGAAATCCGAGAGCTGCCTGATCGATTACCGGTCATTGGCAAATGCCGAAAGTTTTGTCCAATCCCCTACTTTGAATTCACGGGAATTTCCAATCCCTGTCATAGAAAACTCAAGGGAGATTTCAGTTATTCCTGTCGGAACCAGCGCCAATGCCTTTAGCTACGGCTGGGGTGGAGGGCAACGTTCGATCGTAAATGTTAATAATGATATTGGTACTATCACCAACATGCACAGGATGGGTGGAACGCTTGATCCTGGTGGTTACTCTGGTGATTTGGGCTATGATATTTCCAGTAATCAGGGATTTAGCTGGACAAAAATGATAGCAGTGCATGAAGCGGACTGGTATCTTCCCGGCGTTTATTGCGGACCGATCGATGTGGCACGTTATCCAAGTCACGGGGTTTACAACCCCAACAGAAATACAGATCCCGATGCGGCTTATACAGTTCATTTTGCTCCCATCCTTGATTGTTCAAACGACATTGTCTGGGGTGGGTATGTGTACGGACGTTCCAAAATAGGTAATCCGGCCGATTCTACAAAACACTATGTCAGTTCGGATACAGCAGCTGGTTATTTTCAATACATTCCTGATGGGTTCACCGTCACAAGCCTGGGAGATTTCTGGGCTATTGATAATAATATCAATCTATTTGAGGATATCTGGCTTGAGGAACTGATCCTAAATCACGGAATCTGGGATGAAAACATGGAGGATTTCGTACTTGAGCAATCAAAATTATCCTGTACTACTGAATTTTCAGATTTCATACCGCCATGCAATCGGGTTGAATTTTCTCCTGATGGCCAAACCGGTTATATCGTTGTACTTTCGGACAATGGTAGTATTGAAATTTCATCCGGCCGTTCGTTTTATCCCATCCTTTACAGAACCGAGGATGCCGGACAAACATGGTTCGAACCTGTTCCTGTTGCCCTGGCAGGAGAAATCGGGATCGGCGGTGTGCATAATTTCCTTACCGATACCGAATTGGAGGAAATTTTCATGGGCGTGCCTCCCCCTCGTGATGAAATTGAATTTACCACTGCTTTCGATTTCGATCTAAGTGTTGATGTTTTCGGAAATCCGCATATTGCAGTTATCGTTGGTGTTACCGGATTTGACGCTTACTCGATCATTACAGATGTTTCTCCTTCAACATGGAAGATATACTCGGCAGCCTTTTTACTTTCATCAACTGACAAGGGAGAAGCAGGTAGTTGGATTGGTTATGAACTGGGCCGGCCTGTGTCTTTCAGGGGCTGGTATGATGAAGGTGTTTATGAAGATAACCGCATCCAGATTGCACGCGATCAAACGGCAACCAAAATGTTTGTGTCGTGGCTGGACACAGATACCCAGGTATCCGCCGAAAATAATAAGCCCAGTATTTGGTCCCGGGGTATTGATATTGTGAATCATACGCTTACAGTGAATGCAAATGGTGAGCCCTTGCCTGATAATGTAACTGTGAATACGGTTGCTCAGGATTCAGCATACTGCTTTGCCATGGGAAATGAAGCGCTGGATACCGGAGACGGTACTTACGAGATGGTATATGTGTATGAAAATATGGAAGCATTTTATTCAAATGTTCAATACCAATATATTAAAGGATTTGCTTATGCCGATGCGGATTTTCAGGTAGTTGGAATTGAGGATTTTAACATTAAGGAAAATGCCGGAATCAGGGCTTTGAATATCATGCCGAATCCCGTTTCTGAACACGCTACCTTTGAATTAACCTTAAGCAAGTCGGATATCATAAAAATAAAAATTACAAACCTGATGGGGCAGACTGTAAAATTTTTACCGGCCCGAAAAATAGAGGCTGGTTTAAATTCGATATCCATAGATTTTTCGGGTATTAATCCCGGTGCTTATATTCTTTTAGTTGATATTGGGGGAGAGCTTGTTACAAGTAAGATTATTGTGGAATAATTCAGCAAACCTGAAGGGTCTCCCGGTTTGATCTGTTGTCAATGCAACCAAGGCACTGTTACGAAATAAGTTTTACATGACCAATTGTGCCTTTAGGTACATAATATCCAGCAATAAAATATTATCATGTACCTAACACGGGAACTTATTCATACCTCAGCGCTTCAACAGGATTGCGGGTTGCAGCAATATAAGCCTGTATTGCTACCGTTAAAAATGCAAGCAAATAAGTAAAGCCTCCGGCCAGGGCAAATATCCACCATGAAATCGTGGTCTGGGATGCAAAGTTTTTGAGCCATTCATTGATGAATAGCCAGGCTAGGGGCCATGCTACGATATTTGCCAGGGTGACAAGTTTCGTGAAATTCCAGGTGAATTTTCTGATGATTTCAGTTACCGTAGCACCTTGTACTTTGCGTATGCCGATTTCTTTTGTTTTTTCTTCACCCATAAAGGTTGCCAGGCCGTAAAGACCCATGATTGTGATGATAATTAGTACGAGGAGGTTCTCCTTATCGAAACCCAGATTTTTTGATGCCATCATATTCGATTGTTTGTAAACCGTCAGCGAACCGGCAATCAGTCCGATGGATATTACAAATTGGACAAAAACCAGTACATTATAATTAATGGCTAAGTCTTTTTCGAGGAATTCGGAAAGATAGGGAAGAATGGTTTCGACGATGCCCATGGCAAATATCAATGCAAGAAAACTGTATAGCAGTGATTCGATGATAAACTGTTTCATTAACAGCGAACGGTGCGCTCCCGAAACCTTTCGTATTCCAACCTCCCTGGCACGACGGGTTGCTTTTGCGGTATTCAGGTTAACGTAGTTGATACAGGCAATAATTAGCAGGAAGAGTGCAATCAGGCCAAAACCGGTAACATAGGTCCTGAAATTGTTGTTCTGCCATATCGGGTCGTTGATAAACCCTGAGCTAAGGGATACCATTGAGATCAAGGCATCAAAGTGGATTATGGAATTTTCAGGCGGATCTTCAATAACACCGGTAACTTTATAGGGTTCCTTATCTGTTCCGAGTTCGATAACCTTTCCCAGGGCAGGTTCTGCACCGAAATATTTTGAAGCCAGCGTTTTGGTGAGTACAATGGAATTGGGATGGTTGAGTGCCGTTCTTTCATCACCATCCAGAAAGGAATAAGTAAATACATCGAATATTGTTGAATCGGCAGCCATCACCTCTGTTTCCCTTATCTTCTTGTCTTTATACCTGAAAACGTAAGATCTTTCGCCGGTCAGCCTGGCTGAGGCAAGGACTTCAGGAAACTGCTCCCTTGCAGTTTTCGCCATGGTAGCAGGAGTAGCCACTGAATTTTGGATATGAAAATCTGCCATATCGATGCTGACCGTTGGCATATATATCTCACCGGCATGCTCGTGGAAATTATCATAATCCAACTCGTGAAAAATGTAGGTCGTTGTAAGTACAAAAAAAGCTATGCCTACTGCCAGCCCGAAAATATTGATGATCGAAAAGAGGACATTTTTACTGAAATACCT
>JABMQA010000225.1 GCA_013203545.1 Bacteroidota bacterium | reverse complement strand
TGTTAATAATGCGTATATTTGAATGTTTTTGTAAATATAGTTAACAAAATCTGTCGCCCCGACTTTTCGGAGTGGACTCAAATTTCAAATTCCAAACAGCAAAAATCCACACATAAAATCACAGAAATAATAGTTAGAAATCTTATACAATGCAACTCCTTCCCCTTTTGGGGGAAGGCTGGGAAGGGGGAATATCGAATAACTCAGCAAATAAATTATTCTACATTTTACATTCATCATTACTTGAAAGAAAATGTAAAATTTAAAATGATAATTTAAAAAGAAAAAACCTTTATTTTGAATCCAACCCCAAATTTTGTATTTTTGCTCATAAATAGTAAAATCATGAAAAAGATACTGATATATTTTCTTTTATTCTTTTGTACTTTATCTTATTTACAATCATTTTCTCAACCCAACAAACGAACAAACTTCTGGTATTTTGGCGAAAATGCAGGTCTGGATTTTAATAGCGGACAACCGATAATCACAAATTATGGACAGTTTTTCGATCATATGAACGGGGGTGCATCAATATGTGATACAGCTGGAAATCTGTTGTTTTATACTGATGGAAAGCAAATATGGGACAGGGATCATAATCAGATGAAAAATGGTTTCGTAGATTTCCACCCAGGTACACAGGCAGCAGTTATTGTTCCTTTACCTGGATCAGACAATATATATTATGTTTTTACCTCCCAAAATAATAATTATCAATATCAATTTTTCTATTATATTGTGGATATGAGTCTGGCAAATGGATTGGGTGAGGTAGTGGAAACTGTTACACTTCAGGAAGGTTGGGATGCTGCAGAGAAACTTACAGCGGTTTATCATAAAAACAAACAAGATATTTGGGTAATTACACGTAAATTTATTGATGACAATTACGCTGCTTTTCTTGTTACTTCCGATGGAGTAAATCCTACTCCTGTATTGAGCCCAGCACCAGATAAAGATCTTAACATGAATAGTAATACTATTGGTTGTATGAAAGTATCATATGATAAAAAATATTTAATAACATCCTACTTTGGAGGAACAGCAATTGAAGAAATGGATAATGAGATTTGCTCGTTTAACAATGAAACAGGTCAAGCAGATTTTCTTTATTCTTTTAGTCTGCATATAGTCATACCAACTGGTCCATCAGGTTACAGGACATTTGGTTTTGATTTCTCTCCTGACTCAAAATATTTATACCTTCCAGGTATTGTTCAGGTGGATTTTATATCTCATGTCTTTCAATTCAATATGCAATATATAGAGGATTCCTTACTATTCTTTCAATCAGCCATTGAGGTTGGTATTGGACAAGGTATGTCTTTGCAGCTTGCTACAGATGGAAAGATTTATTGTTCAACAAAATTTATTGCTCCGCCCTCATCATTTATGGGTGTGATTCATAAACCATGGCAAGAGGGGATAGATTGCGAATATGAGCCCAATAGCATAAATCTTCTTGATAAAATAGTAACAGCGAGTTTACCAAACTTTCTTACTGATTACTTGTTCCGTTTCGATTTCGATGGAATCTGCGAAAGCGATACTTTTACTTTTGATCCCTGGTTTTTCCCGGAACCCGTTTTTATAGAATGGAATTTCGGTGATCCTGCTTCGGGGTCAAATAATACGTCCACAATTCCTCATGCTACTCATGTGTTTTCGGATGGCGGTACTTACGAAGTTTCGGTGCATGTAGAATACCCAAGTGGACGTATCGAAGAAACCTCACGTAAAGTTGAAGTTGAATATTCTCCCGAGCCAAACCTTGGCCCGGATACTACAATTTGCAGCGGTCAGGAAGTTGTTTTGGATGCAGAATGTGGACCCCATTCGTATGCATGGAGCACCGGGCAGTTTGGAGTAAGCCAGATCACAGTTTCGGATTCCGGATGGTATTGGGTCAGGGTGCAGAGTGAAGCAGGATGTTTTGCTTTTGATTCAATTTATATTGGATATTTTCCTCCTGCTATAGTTGATACTCAAAATCTTGAAATTATACCTACCACCTGCGGCGGAAGCATGGGGATAATCCGCGGATTGGAAGTTTCCGGAAATCCCCCATTTCTATATCAATGGGTTAATGACCTTGGCAATCCTATTGCAAATACAATTGACATCTTTCATTTACCTGTTGGAAATTATACTTTACATGTAATTGATGGCAACGATTGTTTAACTGAATTCGGACCTTATAC
>JABMQA010000224.1 GCA_013203545.1 Bacteroidota bacterium | reverse complement strand
CAATGTTTACATAACTTCCCGCAGGATTGGGGTACAATATCGCCTCCCCGGCCTGCCATGTGGCATTATCAGGGATATTTACGATCATGCCATCAGAATTGAGTTTTAGGGCAAAAACGTCGTGTTGCTGGTTGTTGGGTTGGTTGTAATCCCACATGTATCCTGTTATGAGTACGCCATTATCATTTGTAGATGTAATACAATATGGGAAGTACATCGCATCGCCTCCATAATAGTGATGGCTAAGAATATTCAAATCCAAATCCATTTTTGTAACCTGAAGCCAGGTGGGGGTGTTTTGCCAGGGAACCCCACCTGGGTCAATATTGTGAATCCCAACGACGAAAATGCTGTCATTTATAATTACTGTATTTGTTCCGGCACCAGCGTAAATAGCTGTGTCTTGATGATTGTAATATTCCACTCCTTTAATACTATCTCCCTGCTTATCCATCTCTAAAATATTGATCACCCTATATGTGGTTGTTCCAATGGTTCTATAAGCGGTGGCTGTTAATAAATAGGTGGAATCAGATAAAATTGTTTCACAGGCAGTTGAAAACATGTCTGAGGGATTTTCGAATGAGCATATTCTGTTAAGCATTTCATCCAAACGCAATATCTTAATACCAAAATCATCCACAAGCCCACCAAAATATGCGATGTGGATTTCCTTATTCTCCGGAATGTAAATTATATCCTGAGTAATACTCGTGATTCCTGCCTCTGATAAAAAAGAATGTACGCTATCGGCCGGAAACCTGACTTCGGTGACAAAAATTTGCTCTTTTAGAAGTGCTTGGGACATATCCCAATAACTTGTTAGAAGGAGTAGTGTACTATCATTTTTAAATGTTGTCTTCCATGGTCTCAATAGAATATTATTAAGCTGATGGACTATGTTTTTTGATATTATTTCAATATTTTCATCTATTTCGAATAACATAGCTGAGCCAATCCAGCCATTGATAAGGGCAGAATCCTGGAAGCCAGTTAAGATGTAATTATCCTTCTGCCAGGTTTTTTTATTAATTGTACAGAACCAGGAGTTATTTTCACTGTCAATTGTGAATTCATTTATCAATTGTCCATTTTCATCAATCAACATGATTAATCCTTTTACATCATCTTCATGATAGTCAGATGCTCTTTTCCCAACGATAATGAAGTTGCCATTTTCGGTTTGTATTGCTTCATAGGCGCGTTCCTCTTGCTGAGTAGGGTAAACCCTTAAAAAAGTTTCCTGCCCAAAGACAGTTGATGTTCCAACCCATATCAAAACAATTAGCCTGAATATGCTGTATTTCATTTCATAAAATTTTGCTTAACAATGCGCATTTACATGATTATAGAATTAATATCCAAAATTAATAAAAAGTGCCGATTCGGAGCAGTACAATCAAATATCATAGATCATACATCGGACATCTGATATCATGCCAAAGGCATTAGTGGGAGAAGTCAGATGTAAGATGTTTGATCTTGCCAGCACACGGTCCGTAAGCGTGGACGTTTCATCCGTGCGGCCAAATTACCCCTCCAAAGGCGAAACCGTTTTACGAAGCGAGTATCCAGGGACGCCATCCCCTCATTCTTCGCGGATTTCGTCCCTTACCCTCACTCCTCCAAAGGAGTGCCTATTGGCACACAACAACCTTCCCCCTTTCATCCAGCCCATCCTCATTAAAAATCCTGTACACATAGGTTCCGGCCGGCACACCTGAAATATCCACGCTTTGCCGGTTGGAAAGTAGGTTCTTTTCAAAAATCATTTTGCCTGAAATATCCGTTAGCTGTAACGTTGCTATTCTGTACTCCATGCTGAAATCAATGTTTACATAACTTCCCGCAGGATTGGGGTACAATATCGCCTCCCCGGCCTGCCATGTGGCATTATCAGGGATATTTACAATCATCCCATCTGAATTAAGTTTTAGGGCAAATACATCGTGTTGCTGGTTGTTGGGCTGGTTGTAATCCCACATAATGCCGGTTACAAGCACTCCACCGTCATTAGTTGAAGTCATATCCAGTGGAACATACATGGCATCACCTCCGTAAAAGTACTGGCTCTGAATATTAAAATCGAAATCAAGTAGGGTTATCTGTATCCATGTTGGGGAGTCTTGCCATGGGTATTCGAGGGGAATTACATTGTACATGCCTGATGTGAAAATTGTTGAGCCATTTACAATCGTATTTGTACCACCACCAGCATACAGATTGGTATCGGGATGGGTATCGAAGCAAGTACTCCTGATGGAATCAGAATCAAAGTTAAGTTCATACATTTGAATTAAACGATTGGGGTTGTATGGTTCATAGCTAGTGCATGTGGATGTATACAGGTATGTTGAATCGGTAAATTCAGTTGCACAGACACTTGATACTGTATTTGGAGGAGATAGTTTTGTTGTGTCAAAAGTCAGTTTACGATCAAGGTGAACAATCTTGGCATAAATTTCTTTTTGAATGGTATTTCCAATGTACAATACCCGAAATTCATTTATCTGTGGTAAGAATATGATATCCTGGGCTATATGAATCAAATACTCTGGGTATGAAAAAAATGAGCTTATACTGTCGCCTGGTAGTTTAATCTCACTAACAATAAATTGGCAAACTGTTGGATTAAGACTTAAATCCCAATCTTGCATTACTATGCATATTGTTGAATCATCAACAATAGCATTTTTATAGGGATCGATTACATGATTGTTCAATATGTGAAGATAATTTAATGTCAGGATATTCAATTCCTGATCTACCATACAAATACTCAAAGAACTGTTGGTGCCATCCTTTGTTATGGAATCTTTTGCCCCAATCAAAAGGATGTTCTCTTCATCAGCTGGCATGCGATCAACTATTGTAAATCTTGTGTTGTTTTCGTTTTCTATTATCAATTCGTTTAGCAGGTTACCTATGTCATCAATGCGCATGGCAAGGGCACTTGATTCAGCGAAAGATGAGTTGGGGCCTCTTTTACCAACAATAATAAAGTTATTGTCCAGAGTTTGGATGCATTCGCAAATCCATTCGTGTTTCATTGTAGAGTAAACCTTAAAAAAAGTTCCCTGCCCAAAGACAGTTGATGTTCCAAGCCATAACAAAACAATTAGCCTGAATATGCTGTATTTCATTTCATAAAATTTTGCTTAACAATGCTCATTTACATGATTATAGAATTAATAT
>JABMQA010000223.1 GCA_013203545.1 Bacteroidota bacterium | reverse complement strand
GAAGAAATTTTGGACAAGAAGCAAATCTTCGAATATTATTCAATAGATGGCGAGAACCGCCGGATTTCCTTAAACGAAGATCAGATTGGGTTTACCTTTTGCCAGGTGCCTGTGGTTTATACGTTTTTGGGCGAAGAAGAAATTACTGTTACGTACGAAGATGGAAGCATTGAAGAAATACCGGGCAAGGTGCTTAATCAACGGATCAGCAGCCTGATTTTTAACAGAAGTGGTGAAGTTGAAAGGCTTGATGTATCACTAAATATAAGTAACCGGTAATGAAACACTAAAGATAATGATTGGATAATGAAAATAGAACATATAGGAAAGTTGCTTCTGATAATAGTTTTGATAAGCCTGTTTGCATGCAATCAAAATAAGAATATAAGTGAGAATTCTTTGGGAGAATCTACCCATCGAGGGGAAGGAGTTTTACAATCAGAAGGGGATTTATTAATGGGTGTATCAAGTGCAGTATGCTACTCAGGATTTAGAAGCGGACAGCATCCCGACAGGGGTGAAGGCGCAATTAATCCATCCTACGAAGAAACTCTTGAAGACCTTAAAATCCTGTCTGAAGATGCCGGTTTCAGACTTCTCCGTATCTACGACAGTGGTGATAACTCAGAGATGGTACTTCGCATAATCAAAGAAAACAACATCAATATCAAGGTGATGCTGGGAATCTGGCTTCGTGCCGAGTCAAGCAATCACACAACCTGTGAGTGGTTGACCGAACCCATCCCACAGGCAGAACTTCTTCAAAATAAGATGTTGAACTATATCGAAATTGAACAGGGCATTCAATTAGCCAATGCGTTTAAAGATATTGTGGTTGTGGTAAATGTGGGAAATGAAGCCCTGGTGGATTGGAACGATCATAAGGTGGCCACAGATACCATCATCGCCTATGTGCAGAAAGTAAGACAGTCGATTGAGCAGGATGTTACTGTCGCTGATAATTACAGGTGGTGGGCCGATCATGGTACAGAGCTGGCAAAAGCGGTTGATTTTGTCTCCATTCATGTTTATCCGGTATGGGAAGGGAAAGATATCAATGAAGGCTTATCCTATTCCATCGAAAATGTAATGGAGGTGCATAAGGCACTGCCTGGAGCCAAAATTGTCATCAGTGAGGCTGGATGGCCTTCCGTGGCATCAGAATTTGGTGAGCGTGCCAGCGAAGAAAAGCAGCAACAATATTATAATGAATTCCTGTCCTGGTCAAAAGAAATGAACATTACAACCTTCATCTTCGAGGCTTTTGATGAAGACTGGAAAGGGAATCCGGATAATATGATGGGTGCGGAGAAACACTGGGGTTTGTTTACGGTCGATCGTAAACCCAAGAAAGTAATGCAGCAATATTACCAAAACCAAAACTAGCAGATGATAAAATACAAAACAGCACCAGCCGATATTGTACCTTTTGGACAGAAATTAGCATTTGGATCAGGACACCTTGCCAACCAATTATTTCCAGCTGCCCTGGGAGTATTTATGGTTGTGCTGATTATGTCATTAAATATGAATCCCGTACTTGCAGGTATATTGGGGGCCTTACCCAGACTATTGGATGCCTTAACTGACCCAATAATGGGGTTTATCTCCGATAATACAAGATCTAAATGGGGACGAAGGAAACCGTATATCCTGCTGGGAAGCATTATTACCGGTGTGACTTTTATGATCATGTGGCAATTGAATCCTGAAGATTCCCAAACTTATAATTTCTTCTATTTTTTAATCGTATCCATATTCTTCTATATTGGATATACGATTTTCGCTACACCATTAATTGGATTGGGTTATGAAATGACACCTGACTATAATGAGAGAACAAGATTGATGGCAGTTTCACAATGGATGGGGCAAATTGCATGGATGGTAGCTCCATGGTTTTGGGTAATTATATATGATCCATCAATTTTTGATTCCGCTCCCGAAGGGGCCAGGACGCTTTCTATTTGGGTAGGCGCAGTATGTATGTTATTGGGAGTATTACCTGCTTTTTTTAATAAAGAAATGATTGTGCCTGATAAAGATAAAATGGCAAATTTATCCTTAAAAGAATTATCAGTAAACACAAAAGAATTTATTAAGGGAATTAAACTCACCTTAAAAAACAAACCTTTTGTAAGACTTTGTGGGGCGACATTCCTTGTGTTTAACGGTTTTCAAACCATTGCGCAATTTGCAATGTTTATTATTGTGTATTATCTGTTTAATGGGGATAAGGTTGCCTCAGGAACCTGGCCAGCCTGGTTTGGTACCGTAAGTGCCATGGCTACTGCTTTAATTGTTATCCCAATAGTTACAAAATTATCTGAAAAATTTGGGAAGAAAAATGCCTTTGTTGTAGCAACGCTTTTGTCAATTGTGGGCTATGCTTTGAAATGGTGGGGATTTAATCCTGCTAATCCCTGGCTGATGTTTATGCCAATCCCCTTCCTTTCTTTTGGAATAGGGGGTTTGTTTACACTTATGATGTCGATGACAGCGGACGTTTGTGATATAGATGAGTTGAATAATGGAGAGCGTCGGGAAGGTATGTTTGGTGCCGTTTACTGGTGGATGGTAAAATTGGGGACAGCATTGGCACTGCTTACAAGTGGGATTGTTTTATCCCTGGTTGGCTTCGACCAATCAATAGATAAACAATCCATAGACACACTAACTAATCTTCGAATTGCAGATATTGTTATACCTGTGATTACGGGCTTAATGGCCATTGCGATTATGTGGAGATATAATGTAACCGAGGAAAAAGCTTTTGAAATCAGACAGGCGCT
>JABMQA010000222.1 GCA_013203545.1 Bacteroidota bacterium | reverse complement strand
TTCCCAATCACTCGGGACACCCTTGCCTTCGACTATGGGATTCCCATCATCAGGGCTCCCTGGGGACTTGTGGACAATTCCACGCACCCGTTAGGTTTACTACATGCCCGGCACACCAAATATTCCCGGTGCTCTGCACCTAATACAAACTCCACCCTTTTGTTAGCCACCATGCAATATCGTACCACGTTTGAGTGACTGTGGACTGATCCCGATAGCTATCGGGAGTGGACTGAAGACTGCAAACTCCCAACTTACTTCCCAATTAAAATAAATGGCGACCAATAGTAAGGATGCGAATAGGTTCCTTCATTGATCATACTAAGTTTTGCCTGGTGCAGATAATCCGAAATATTGTTTTGCCGATCATCATTCAGCATATTTTTATAAAAACTGATCATCAATTCAGATGTTGAGCGGTCAGGTACTTGCCAGAGTGAAACGATCAGGTTTTTGGCCCCTGCATAAAGCAACGCGCGGCTTAAACCAATGATCCCCTCACCTTTCGAAATTTTACCCAGGCCTGTTTCACAAGCTGAGAGTACGATCAAATCCGCATTCAAATCAAGGTTGTACATTTCACCGGAATACAATATGCCATCTTCATTGCTCAGGGTGTCCTGCGCCAGAAATATCCCCGAAAGTTCGGGTTCCGAAGTGTTTACGTAACCATGGGTGGCAAAATGCAGAATTTTGAAATTCTCCAAGGCCCCGGATTTCACAAATGCCTCGTTTGCCTCCTGGTGTGTTTTTACAGCAGCTCTGAGATTTTTCCGATCAAACGCATCAAAAATTGCTTTCACTTCGGTTTCAGTCGCAGGAAGTTCTGCCAGGGTTTCTCCGTTGAATAACATGCCACGTGTGGAGATGGTATCGGGGATGGAGGTGTAAAATTTCCCTAGCATATTTCGGGTCTTTAAATTGGTTCCGGCAGTATTGACATCATCGAAAACAGGGGCTAATGCCAGCCAATCATTCAACTGGATGGTTTCATAATCTTTTAACGGATTATTGAGAAATCGATTATAAAACAGACTTGCCGAATGAGCATACGAAACATTATATTTCCTGAGTAAATAAGGTAGGTCTTTCCAGTCCTGATTTGTGGGCTGTGCTGTTAAAAAGGTTTCAAAAGGTATTGTACCAAGAATTGCATCGGGAATTATTATCAGGCGATCAATCTCCTCACCCAAATCACGTGGAATAAGTTTCAGGTATAGATCATAAGCCATTTGTTTGTAAACCCTGGCAAAACGAACAGGATTATTCCGATAAGCAAGGCCAAAATAACGAAAGTCCGAAATAATTGTATCAAAGTCTTTTCCTTTTGGTGATGTTGCCACATCCAACTTTTCGGAAGTGAGTGTGAAAATTGCAATTACGCTGTCGCCGATGAAATAGCTGATCATCGCTGTTTTGGGCTCCAGTTGGGCTTGAATGTCAGCGACTGTTGCAAGTTTTTGATTATACTTTAGTTCATAATATTTTGGGAAATCTTTTTCAAGGACTGCGATAAGACTGTCGTAGCTGCGATTTGCTTTGAACAACTTTTCCTGGAAATTGATTTCCGACAAACTGTCCAACCCACCGGCAAGAATTTGTTTATACGAGGCAATGTTAATACTTAAACTATGGTCCAGCCTCAATAAACTATCAGGTATGCCAGCAAATTTTTGAGCTTCGGCGGCAGCAATGCTTTCTCGAAAAACCGCTGATTTATTTTTTTCAGAAAAACAGAATGCCAATTCACTGTAATAGGAAGCACTGTCAGGTCTTGAATGTCCTGACAGCTTTAAACAAACTTCGATTGCGTGTTCGTAAACCTCACTGGCTTTATTGCCAAGTGCGATTTTATCGGATTTTGCTGCAATTTTATGCCGTACGTTGTCTATTAGTGTATCGCAGGCCTGGTAGTGGCGTAGGGCAGTTTTCAGCCCTAAAAGGCTTTTTACCAAAGGTAGCTCTCCGAAAAAATCTGGTAAGTCTTTGTTGTGGCCTGCAAATATTTCAGCTTTTGCCTGCAAGCTTTCAAGGAGTACATTCCAGTTCAGGTAGGCATCAATTAACGGGACTGTGAAAATGTTGATGGAATCACTAAAGTATCTTAAATTGGCTGTGAGTCCTTTTTGATAATATTGTAATGCCAAATTGTACTGGTTCCTGTTACAATAAACGTCTCCAATGCTATGATATATTTCTGCTACTGAGGTATGCCTGTCCCCAAGTATTTCCTTTTTTATTTGCAGTGCCTTAATATAATACTCCAGCGCTAAATCATATATATTTTTCCTTGCGTAAATGGTTGCAATATTTTTATAAATTGTTGCCTCTGAAGCATTATTCCTGCCCTGCAATTCTATGAAAATTTTTAGGGATTTATCATAATTTTCCAGTGCCAGGTCATATTCATTTTCATCGGAATATGCCAATCCAATATTACTGTAAATTTCGGCCACATGTGTATGTTTTTCACCAAACAGGCCTTCATCAATTTCAAGAGACATGTAATAATAATCCAGGGCCAGATCATTTTCCTTTATCTTACTGTAAATGGTACCTATATTTTCGTAATCCAACGCCACATTAAAATGTTTTTCACCAAGTATTTCCAGGTGCATTTGCAATGCAATCAGATGATACTGCAACGAAAGATCATATTCGAGGTTGGCAAAATAAACGTTGCCAATATTGTTATAAACATCGGCAATTTGAGATTGCATTTCGCCAGGTAGTAATTCAAATATTTTGATTGCTTCAAAATATTGCTTTAAGGCCAAATCGTATTCATTTTTATACCAATAAACAACTCCGATATTGCTGTAAATTTTTGCCACTGCCATATTTGTTTGGCCAAACATTTCCTGATAGATATGTAAAGCTTTGAAATAATTATCCAGGGCCAAATCGTATTCGCACTTTTGATAATATACAATTCCAATGTTATTGTGACTTTTGGCCACCGAACCATTTGCTTCACCGAATAGTTCCTTTCTTAATCTTAGCGTTTTTCCCCAATAATAAAGCGTCGAATCATTATTTGATTGATAATAATATTGCTTCCCCAGGATGTGATAAGCATCAGCAACCAGGGTATCTTTTTCATTGATGTGAAGTAAAGATTTTTCAATTGCAGGTTTTATTTTTGCTATTGCATGGTCAAGCTGCCATAGATTTTGATAACATTCGCCAAGTTTTGTTTCGCTTTGCAAATATTTTCTCCATTGCCCGTGGTTCTCATAGATGCTGCTGATTTTATTAAAATAATCTATCGCAGTGTCGTAGCTTTTATTATCGAAGTATGCATTCGCTGTTGCAAAATACTGACTGGCTAAAGTAGTATCACCTGCAATGCTTTGTGCATAAATTACGGTAACCGTGCAGAACTGAATCAACACGGTTGCTAAAGCCAGATGAAATTTCATCACATTTTATTTTTAATGGTTCATTGCAATAATTGAAGTAACCCTTCCGCTTCTTTGTATTTATATCCTTTTGCATTCACAATATCTTCAAGCAATGCAATACAATCTTTATGTCTGCCCATCTTAAGATTGGTTATTGAAAGATTCCACAAAGCTTCCTCGTATAGCGGGCTTGAAGGGTTTTTAATAATGGCGCTGAATAGTGTCACGGCTTTCTCCAAAACTGCTTTCTCAGCAGGAAATTGTTTTGCAACTGCCAGACAACTGCTTCCATAAAAGAACATAATATCGGCTTTTAAACTTCCTGTTACGCCTTCAAGCAAATCTTCAAATAGCAGATTCGCCTCCCTGTAATTTTTATCATAATATAATTCAAGCGCTTTTTGAAAACCTGCATTTGAACTCCTGACCGAGGTGGCATCTCCCTCAATGGGATCAATAAGTTTATCAGCAAGGTACGCCCAGGCAATTTGTTTTCTCTCTTTATTTGTTGGCCCAACACCTTTGGCTGAAAGTTGTGCTTTCAATTTGGAAATTTGGTTTTCCTTTGCCTCCAGTTCAAGTTTAGCCTGATGCTCGCCTGATGAATCACGTAAAGATAACCAGGAAATCTCTGCCTGAAGTTTTTTGATTTCATCCTGTAAAGCTGCCTGCTGGTCTTCCTTTTGCTGAAGTGCCATACGGGTATTATTCAGTTCTTTATTAAAACTATTGTAAGCGTATCCGATGAAGATTAAAAGTATTATGGATGCTGCAAGTGAGGCAAAAAGAATTATTTGCCTTCTTTCGATTTTAAAAATTCGTGGTTTCTTGTGAGGCCTGATTTTTTTTTTGGTTTTGTAAATAGCCTTTAATGCGATCTGAAGGTCTAATTGCTGTTTAACGTCAGCCTTAAAACAAGCATCCGATTCCAATTGCTCCTTAAAAGTAATGGCTTCATCCTTCGAAAGCCTTTCTTCCAGGAATTTATCGATGAGTTCATATTTATATTCTTCAGTCATTTTATCATTAATCCATTATATTAGTAGTAGATCCATTTTTAGATCATAATAATTCCCTAAGTTGCCCGGGACAACAATATCTTCCAGCATCGCTTCAAAGCATTCTTACTTACATTTTCGTTTGCAATTGTGTACAAAAATCCAACAGAATCAACTATTGTTTTGTGACTGATATTCATCAATTTTTTAAGGATGATCAGCATTTTACATTTATCAGACAACTTGTGAAACGCTTCCATTACATGTTTTGGAAAACCTGACTTTTGAGGATCCGGCGCTAAATCAATGTTATATAACTCGTTCTTCCTGTTATACTCTTCATTGCGGATATCATCGAATTCGGTTTCAAAGAGGTATTCGGTTTGTTCTGAGATATCTGCCATGGGAATAAAAGGTGCTATGTTTTCCCTGACAAACCCTTTTGCTTTAAAAATGCACTTTTTCCTGAAGTATGCTTTGAATTTTATTTCATCTGCAAAAACAAACTTACCTGACAGTATCTCATCAACCTGATCCATAATAGCATCATAAAAAATGCTCAGTGCATCGTGTTGTTCCGAAACCCTGGTTTTTGATAAAATAAGCCCTATTGATCCTGATTGTAACATTTCGATTAATCTTTCTTTTCCTTTGTCATCATTTCCATTTTGGCAGAGTTTAATTGCTTGTACTACATTTAACTTTTCCATTATACTCTAAATATTAAAAACGTGAAAGGATAAAAAGTAAACAACCCGGAAAATCAGATCTTACATTTATCACTATAAATTAATGCGTTATGTAAAAATAATAATTTTACTGGTTTACCTAATCAAAATACAAAGTTAAAAACAATCCTTTTGATTCTTAAAGAATTGCATAGAGGTATAAAAATCGGAAATCCCACCGTCCGGTAACTGGCGGACGGCAGGATTCTATAGTTATAAACACCTGTATCAGTTTTTATTCAATGGCCAGTTTCCTGAAATAAACCTCATCCCTGTAATCGATTCGGATGATGTAAACGCCTTTAGGCCGACCTGTTAGGTCAAGCTTTTCGGGCAGGTAAATTTCACCCACATAAATTTCGACACCAAATGCATTCAGTATTTGCACATTTACCGATCCGTCGAAACCTTTTATACTAAAGATTCCGTGGGTGGGGTTGGGATAGATCCTTAGATCCCCTGAAGCCCCATTGGAGACAACACTTGCCGACATCTTCACACCCATTACCTCCGACATGCCATGATGCTCGAAGTAACCTGTATTCATGTAGGGATTGTAGGTAACTTCCATATCGAAGATTTCCCCGGATGAAGCTCTATAAATCCTGTAATTCAGCAACTCATCCATAACAAATCCATCAATTTCCATGGTGTAAGGATCATCTCCGTTTAGGGCCACGGCAATGGGCCGGTCCGGACAGGTAACCTCCACGATGCCGGCACAACAGCCATACTGGTTGAATCCCCCAATGATATCACCCTGTTCCAATACTGCATCAGCAAGGTTAAAAACAACCAGGTGTGATCCCGGCGTGCCTGTAACCTCATTCCACGGAGAAGATGGATAAAGAATATCGGCTGGTTTCACCGGATTGGATTGATCCGATGCAGCTGAAAAATTGATACTTCCCGGATCGTTCATCCGCAGGTAATAACCGCATCCCGGATGCAGGTAAACCAGCTGGTTGGTCCCGAACCTGGGCCAGTAGATCCCGTTGCCGCACCCGATGGATTTCACCACTTCCAGGCTATCGAGACCGGCGAAAAGATCTTCAACCAATACCGGATCGTGGGACAGCACCGGTATCAGCGACCAGCCTTCGGGCAGGCTAAGCACCTGGTCGGTTTCGTTACAGCCTCTGAGTTCTATGGAGCAATCATTCGTTACCTTGATGAAGTATCCGCTGTGGGTATCCCAGTTTACAACTGAATTCAATCCAAC
>JABMQA010000221.1 GCA_013203545.1 Bacteroidota bacterium | reverse complement strand
TCCGCAGGCGCTTGAAAAATTCATGATGTCGTTCGAAGCCCACAAACGTTTGGATGATGAGGAAAATATGGCCTATACGCTAAATAACCTCAGCGCCTGTTATGTCCGCCTGGGCAATTATGAGAAAGGGCTGGATATGGCGCTGAAATCCTTAAAGATAAAAGAAAAAAAAGGTAATGAGAATGATATTGCCATGTCGCTTATCAACATCGGCGGTATCCTGGTCAAACTCGGAAATGATGATGATGCCCTTGAAAAGTATTTGTCTGCCCTCGGGATATTTAACAAAGGTAAAAGCCACAAGTATGTTGGGAAATGCCTCAGTAACATCGGTAGCATATACAAACGAAAAGGTAAGTTGGATATAGCCAGACAGTATTATGCCGATGCTAAGGAACGGTATGTGGAAGCAAATGAAACCATGTACCTGGCCTCAGTTTACAGATACATCGCCGGTATCGACCTTAAAGAAGGGATGGTTTCCAATGCAATGGAAAATTATCGCAATTCACTGTCGATATGCAACGACTTTCAGGATCATTATGGAATCACTACCAGTAAAATGGGTATAGGTGAATCCCTGAAAATCCTGGGAGACATTGCCGGCGCCATCCGATACTTTCAGGAGGCGCTGACGCATGCCGTCGAAATCGGCGCCACCGACTTGCAGAGAGACGCCCATTTGTCCCTTTCCGAATGTTATGAAAAAACGGGCCGGAACAGTAGCGCACTTGATGAATATAAACTATACGCCCAACTTACTGATTCACTCCTTAACCAGGACAAGGTTAAAAATATGAATGAATTGCAGATTCGATACGAAACCGAGAAAAAAGAGCAGGAGATCAGGATATTGAAACAGCAAAATGAAATCGATAATCTCGAGATCATCAGACAAAACCAGCAACTCAGGCAACAGCGAAACATCATCTTCGTTTCCGTGGTCATGATCCTGCTTGTGGGCATTATCCTGTTATTATTATTCAACCGGTACAGGTTGAAGCAGGTTGCCACCAAGGAAAAAGCCAAGCGCAAAGCCCTTCAAATAGAGAGCCGCCTCCTTCGGACCCAGATGAATCCGCATTTTCTCTTCAATTCGCTCAATTCCATTCAAAACTACATTTCGGATGCTGATACATTTATGGCGGAAACTTATCTTTCGAAATTCGCACAACTGGTAAGAAACATACTGGAACATTCCAGAAAAAACCTGATCACACTTGAAGATGACATCCGATCCCTGCGTCTCTATCTGGAACTTGAGCAACTCCGGTTTAAAGGGCTTTTTGATTTCGATATCAGCACATCCAAGCAACTCGATGATGATGAGTATTTCATTCCTCCCATGCTGATACAGCCATTTGCCGAGAATGCTATTATCCATGGAATCAGGCATAAGCCGGAAAAAGGACATCTTGCCATCCGGTTAAACCTGGCTGATGACCTGATTATATGTGAGGTGGAAGATGACGGCATCGGTCGGCGCAATTCCATGGAGATCAATAAAAACAGACACAAAAGCCCCTCTATGGGTATGCAGGTCACACAGGAAAGAATTGAGGTACTGCGACATCAAATGAATGCCGGGGCGGAATTCAGGATCATTGATCTTGAAGATCAGGATGGAAAACCGGCAGGTACGAAAGTGATTGTCCATATTCCATTTGAACAGGATATATAATTGGAGGGAAAATGAAAGCAATAATAATTGATGACGAAGAGAATAGCCGGAATACGCTACGCAACTTTTTAAACAAGTACTGTGATGAAGTGCATATTCTGGATGAAGCGGATGGTGTGGAATCGGGGTTGAAAGCCATTAAAAAACATGAACCGGACGTAGTTTTTCTGGATGTGGAAATGAAAGACGGTACCGGTTTTGATCTGCTGAGTCTTTTAAAACCCGTCTCCTTCGGGGTGATCTTTATCACAGCTTTCGATCAGTATGCAGTAAGGGCCTTTAATTTCAGCGCAGTGGATTACCTGCTAAAACCTCTTGATCCAGCCCGGCTGGCAGAAGCGGTCAACAAGCTAAAGATAGATCGGGGAATTGGAATTTTGCAAAAGAAACTTGAAGTGTTGCTGGAAAATAAAACCACGCCCGTAAAACTTGCTATTCCTGCGGTGGATGGCCTGGCAATGTTGCGGGTAAGCAGTGTGATGCGGTGCGAATCGGAGGGTAATTATACCCGCTTTTATCTGACATCAGGCGAAACACATCTGGCCACCAAAACATTGAAAGAATACGATGAACTTCTGTCGGGATTGAACTTTTTCCGTATTCACAAATCGCATCTGATCAACCTGGAATATGTGTTGCGGTATGTGAAAGGCGAGGGCGGAACCATCATTATGGAGGATCGAACACAACTCGAAGTGGCCCGCCGCCGGAAAGAGGGTTTGCTCCAGGTGCTGAAAAGCAGGTAGCTTACTTATGTATAGAGGCTGTGACTTAATGCGGTTCTATCAAAACCATATGAAAAATACCGGTGCGTTTGATCGAAACCTTTGCGCCGTTTTTGATTGTGCTTTGTTAAAAAGTCCTGATACAGCGTACCATGTTTCCATAAATTTTGTTATGAGAAAAACCACCACCATCTGTGAAATTAATCAGAACATATGTATCAATAGTAAACTCACTTGAGGTCGCATAAAAGCCGGTTCCAAATCCACCAATCGCATCCTTGTTCGGATAAAGCTTTTCCAATTCGTACCAGCTTGGCATAAACCAATCTTCATATGCATTCAGAACCAGGTTAGAACAGAAACGGGCCGAAATTCCGGCTGTACTGCAACTGTCAATAATTTTAGCGGTGTTGGCGGCTCCAGTGCCAAAACTTTGCGAGGTACCAACAGTGGTTCCAATACATCCGAAAGGTGCAGTGCCCTGGTCATTGGGTGCAGCAATCAGGCCATGCCTTACGTTTGCATCATAACCGGGATCTCCTGTTTGAAGAAAGTAAGCAATGATACCACCCTCGTAAGCATCTCCAATCGCCAGATCATCAATATTTCCATCCGACCAGGTAGGTACTCCGTTTTTGTATTTTAATATCTGCCCGTTCAAACCTGAAGCAACAGTTGCCCATGCCGTACCATTCCAATATTGCATCTGGCCGGTGGCAGTTCCCGTTGTCTGGGAGTTCAGTTTTGTTTTATCGGCTGCACTCATACTACCAGCCGTACTTGTGGTGGCTGACGAGATTGAAATGGCAGGCGTGTTCCCTCCGGATGATACAATCGGCGCTGTGCCGGTAACAGCGGTAACTGTGCCTGTGGTCGGAGTTGCCCATTGGGGAGCAGTGGCACCTGAATTCATGGTCAATACCTGGCCAGTAGTTCCTTTTGCCAGGAATGTAGTTGTGTTTACAGCGATTTGGTAGGGAATGGAACCACCTGTCCCTCCCGTGATATTGTTGGCAGTTGTGGCTGTTGCGGCATTACCGGTAGTATTCTGGTTCAGGGTGGGAAAATTGGTCAGTAACGCAGCGCTTCCCGTAGGAGACAGGTAATCGGTTCCGGCTACAGCGGCTGAAATCGTTGTCCCATTTGATTTTATGATACCGTTTATTCCCTTCACAACAGGATCGGTTTCGGTGAAACTGGTAAGGAAATCCGGTGTCCAGTTTTCCCATTTGGAGGTCGTTGAATTGTATTTAAGCAACTGATTATTAGCCACCGAAGAAAAAGAAAAAGGATTAGATGTAATTTCTCCCCAGGCAGGCACATAGCTGATTGGGCGGTACAAACCCATATGGTTTCCCCATCCAAAGGCAGTGTTCCAATTGGTAATGTTGGTTGAAGAAATTCCATGTGCAGCGGATGCGCCAAAAACAGGGTCAGTCTCGGTGTAGATCCCATTAGCAAGCCGGGTCCATGCCGTACCATCAAAGTAATAAAATCCTTCAGTTCCGTCATGCTGGTAAACCAGCAATCCTTTGGGGAGATGCAATAGTTGTTCGCTGATCCTCCGTCATCCTGGGAACCAGCATACCAGTGGTAGTGCTGCTCACATCAAGCATGGCACTGTTGTCGGGGTCGGCTCCCGTGTTGTTGATAGCAACGCCGGTTTGAGCATAGCTTTGGATACTAAATAGTAAAATAGTTGTAAAAAGTAAAATTATCTGCCTCATAATTAGTAAATTAAAAATTGAATAACCCAAACAAATTACACATATTTAGATCAGTAAAATTAATAAAAAATAAACATGAACATATTTTGGCCAATTATTTTTTAGAGCGTTGTTATTTTGGGTTGTAACTTGGCTGGTAAAATGGTTACGATGATAGAGATTGGAGCAATTATCCATGGAAAAGAATTTTACTTCCGGATTTTTCATATTGAATTTCAAACATGTCCTCAATATAGATAAAATGAACATCTCATTTTTTTACGGCCTTGATAAGTATTGGAGGACAGGTATCTGAATAAAGACAGACAATATACACACCAGCAGGTATACCGTATGTGTCCAATATCCAATGGTGCGAACCCTCGGGTAATTGTTCCCACCTTTGTCCCGTGACGGTTTTACCATTCAGATCAGTGATTTGCAGCCAAACAGCCGACGGTGTGGATAATTTGAACCGAATGGATGTTGCTATGTCGAACGGATTGGGACCAACAGTCATTGATGTGGAAGGAACTTGATCAGGTTGTGAGGGAATCATTGTCACCATTACCTGGTTTCTGAAATAATTCAAAGTACCGTTGTACTGACCCAGCGTCAGGTCAGGGTCGCCGTCATCATCAAGGTCGGCTAAGGCCGGTGTGGTATTCTGGCCTCCGGATATTCCCTGGAAAATCTCCGGGTTTAGGATCCACCCACCCGATTGGTTTTCGAAATAGGTGAGGTTTCCGCTGATGTTCCCGCAAAGGATATCCAGGTCACCGTCGAAATCGATATCACAAAGTGCGGGCACACAATT
>JABMQA010000220.1 GCA_013203545.1 Bacteroidota bacterium | reverse complement strand
TCCGGATTTATCTTTTTCAAAGCCATACTTACCATACCTGGTTCCGGTTAGTGGTAATGTTGTAATCAGGTATTCATTATTAGTTTTGTTGAAAGTAGGAAACAAATATTTTTTACCAGTCAATGCATCATCAATTGCCTGGTGTTTGTTCCGGTACGACCATGTTTTGCCAATGAAGACTCCTTCAACATTCCACCCCCTCTTTGATAGTGATTCAATCACAATTTCAGAAAAGCTTTGCGATTCTTCATCAGCATATCCTTTATCCAAAGCAGTTTCATTGTAGTAATAAATTACAGTTCTATTTACGATGTAGCTATAATAATCGCACCAGTCTTTGCATAGTCCCCGGAGTTTGCGGTTAAACTTAACGAACATACTGGAAAGTGTACGCATTTCAGGTTCAATGCGTTGGCCGGTAATTACCCAGTTTATATTTGAATTATAATCGAATGCAATAGCCAAGGGTACATTGGGATCGATATCACCATCGGCAAGGCAATTGTTTTCAGCAATTTTACCAAGGTCAAGTGTGCCTCTGTCGGTTCTTAGGTTATCGATGTATGAATTATCAAAAGCATCATAACAATGGATCTCTTCCGAAAAATTAGGATAGAATCCATCAGTAAGCTTCCGGATCTTCTTATTCATAATCGATGTCTGGAAAATAACCGGAGGTAAGTTCCTTTTTTGTTCTTTAATGTAATCAACCCCGATTAATTCAATGTTTTCGATGGTATCAAATTCTTTATACAGAAAGGCATTCTTGCGGTAAAAGAATAAATCAGCCTGAAGCAATTTAATTTTACGTTTGGCACTGGCTGGCAAATCAGGCATATTTTTATAATGATCCTTCAGGTAATTTATTTCAACAATAGTTCCTTCAATGGCTTTAATTAATTCAGGATCCACACGGTCTTCCATTTTCACAACCCATTGTCCTTCTTTGTTTGTTGGCATATCTGAAACAATGGTTATCCCTTTCCATTTATGGCAGTTCTTAAATTTTGGATTTGTTCCGGATAAGGTTGGGATTGCCTCTTCAAACATTTTGTTCTTTTTTATTGAACGTCCTTCATCAGCTTTTCCCCAGTCGGAGGTAATTGAGTTTGCCGAAAATTTTACGTCCTGGCTTAAAAGCTGAATTACCGTACCATTATAAAAATGCAAACATTTGCTCCAGTCCAGTGGTTCAATATAAGGAAGCTTGAAGTTCATAAATTTTGGAGCTTTGCGCCCTACGAAATAATGTTTGTCCTCGAGGTAATTATACCGTTTCCAGAAAGCCAGAGATGCAGGTAGGGTTCTCGAAAGAAGTTGTTTAAAAGTAGCCTGGTAGATCCAGCCGGTAGATCCCGGCATGTTCTGAACATCGTAAAGTAAATCGGGTCCGATAATTCCATCCGATTTACCAAAACGACGGGCACATACCAATATTTTGCTGTTGGTGCTCAGTTCATGAACATACATCTGAGCTTTATTAAAATAGGTTTTTTTAGTCTTTTTCGTCATCAGGCATTTCAATAAAGGTTGTATCTTCAATTGGATTTCCCCCGTATTTCTCCCTTAATTTTTGCTGAAGTGCTTCCAAATCCTTAATCCTTTTTTGACCCATTACTGAAACATCAGTAGATGGTTCAAGGGATAAAGGAATAATTTCATCCCATGGAAACTCTTCCAATTCGTCTTTATCGAGTTTATGAACCTTAACAAGGGCTTCAGCAGCTTTAATCATGGCAACTGCCTGTTTCACCTCAAGATGTCCGGTTGCTTCTTTAGCAATCGAATAACCTTTTAAAATCATTTCGGTTGCCCGGTAGCGCTGAAACTCTTTACCGGCAAGTTTAACATTCCCTATCAGTGCTTTTATCCTGGGAAGGTCGCGGTAAGCTATCGATTCAGAAACATTGTACTCATTCTTCAGGTAATTAATCAGGTCGATATCACGCAAATGTGGTTCACCCAGCCACTTTGTAAAAGCGGCACGGTAACGAATAACCATGTCCTGTTCATCTTTTTTAAAGACAACCGGTAGTTCATCGCGGTTAGTAAAAAGATGCGCGTGAATTTTATCCAGGAATGAATCTTTACTTTTTTGCACGTTTTTCTGCTAATTCTTGTTTGAAAATAAAATCGTTTGCCATTTCTTCAGCCTGAGGACTTCCAAGTGTGGCCATTTTTACAACATTGGT
This sequence comes from Bacteroidota bacterium, assembly GCA_013203545.1. GTDB lineage: Bacteria > Bacteroidota > Bacteroidia > Bacteroidales > 4484-276 > JABMQA01. The sequence goes on along the minus strand of JABMQA010000220.1, from coordinate 967 downwards.
GTGAATTGCTTTTTTACTTTCGGTTTTACCTTTGCAATAAGCTTTGTAAACTGGTCCTTTCTTTTTTAGAAGTTCTACAGTAAACAAATCATAGTTAACATCAATCAAAATTGCAATCTCTTCCGGACTCAGGAATAAACCAGCTAATTCTTCAATGTCTTTTAATTGAGTTTCAGTCAAATTCATGCTTCGAAATTTTCATACTATTTTCATACCACGTATTATAAACCGTTAAAACAGAGTGGTAAACATGGTTTTCAGTACTTATAATCCCGGCTTCTTTTTTATCGTTTATATTAAAATTGGCCGATGAAATTACTACCAGTTTCCAATTGTCGTTAACAATCAGAATAATTTTTGCGTGACACTTATCCAGCCCGATCGAGCTTACTACATTGCTGGCAAAATAAAGTAACCCCAGTTTGTGGCGTTTTACATTCATATCGAACAGGCAACGTAGTTGCATAATTTGTCCTGACTCCATTAGGTTATGGAATGACCGTAAAGCAACTTCAGTAATCGAAAACGAGGAAATATTTACAACTGCAGGCCCCGTGATTTTTAACAGGTGTTCCAGCAATTGATGCATAGAAAATTCACCATCCGAAAAATAAGGGATAGTTTTATTCTTGGTTATTTTCGGAATTCTCTGAAATTTTTCTGATAAGTTCGCCATAATCAATGCCTGCTTTATCCAACTCTAACATTCGTTGTTTCACTTTATCTTCATGCTTTTTATTGTCATAATTGCGCCTGATATAATTCAGGTTAGCCCTGTTACGTTTTTCTTGTATAACGGCAGCTTCAGCAGCAAGATCTTCAGGTGATTTTCCTTGTTTATTTTTCGACATAGTTAATATTTATTATAAATGAAAATTGGCGATGGGACAAAAGCTGAAGATTTCTTTTTTCAAATTCTTTTTTGAAAAAAATCTTGAATCATTGAGATGGGCGGGTCTTCCACTTC
>JABMQA010000219.1 GCA_013203545.1 Bacteroidota bacterium | reverse complement strand
TATCCGAAAGCCTGAGTTTCAATTTTATCTAAATCGGTGGTGTCTGTTCCTTTTAACTCTATAACCGCTGTAACTTCACAAGGGGATGCATCCCCTTGTTTGAAAATTGCGCCGTCAGCTTTTTTGCTGTTTGAGATATTTTTTAATTCGGTTGTCAGGTTGAAATTAGGTTCAGGATTTAAAGTGTACCCCAAAATCTTCACAAACAATTCCCTTAAAAATCCTTCCTGAAATTGTTCTTCTTTCGAATTTCGTATGTTTTCCTGTCTTTCAGGATTAGCAAAATAGTCTTGAAAATCAGCGAATTTTTTATCAATTAAATTCGAATCAAGGTCGTTTAAGTATTTCTTTTCTACCGATTTTTGGAACAAGCTCATATTTGGTTTTCGCTGAGGTTTTTAAATTAGTTTACTAAAATACTATTTTCTGTTAGTTCCAATCTGTCAATTTGCAAGAAAGTGTGTGAAGGCAAAAAAGCATGTGTTTGACAGCGAAGTGATGATTGCAGGGACGGGCTGGAAAACTTATGCTTTGTGCGTTGGCGTTTTAGTTATTTTTCTTCTTATGTTTCAGTAAAATTTACTCATTCTGTTCTCTTTTCAAGCTGGCATACAACGTTTGTGTATAGTCATTATCTATATTTCTCATTTCTCATCTTAACACTTATCCCGCTATTTTGGAGCAATATAATCAACTCATTTTTTTGCTGAACACCCATCCAACAGGTTCACGAAGATATTAAAATTTTGCAGATGTGAATGTTTCTCAACAACTAAATTATTCTTTCCCTTTTGAAATTATTCCCCCTGAACCTAGCTAAAATAGAAAAATTTGTACTTTCATGCCATGAAGCGACGCAACATTTTGGGCCGTTTTTTAATCTGGCGCATCAAGAAAGTGAAGGATGTGTATTTCATGATCATCCTGAGTGTTGTCATTGGACTGGCTGCCGGTCTCTCATCATATTTCCTCAAGTCGTTTGTGTATTACATCAAAAATGTACTTACCGGCTTTTTCGATATTTCCACCCAAAACATCTGGTATGTGCTTTACCCGGGTGTTGGCATCGCCATTGCGGTGGTTTTGATCAGGTACATCATCAAGGACCACACCGACCATGGGATACCCAGGATACTCTACGTGATTTCCCGTCTCGACGGTAAGATGAAACGCCACAAGTTTTTTTCGTCGGTGGTCGGATCATCATTTACTGCAGGGTTTGGCGGATCCATTGGGTTGGAGTCACCCATCATCTCTGCAGGCGCTTCAATAGGCTCCGGCATCGGGCAAATCCTGCGCTTGAATTACAAAACTACCACCTTGCTTATTGGCTGTGGTGCCGCCGGCGCTATGGCATCCATTTTTACCACGCCCATCGCTGCCGTAATTTTCAGCCCGGAAGTGCTTATGCTCGACCTGACCACCTCATCCATCATCCCCTTGTTGATTGCATCCGTTACCGGCGCCATCACCACCAAGCTACTGTTAGCCGACGAAATACTGATCCATTTTTCGATTACACACCCTTTTGAAGTGAGTGATGTACATTTTTATATGCTTTTGGGTGTTTTGTGTGGCATGGTGTCGCTCTATTTCAGTTGGATGCACAACTATATCCAGGCAAAATTTAAAAAAATCGAATATTTTTATAACAAACTGATGATAGGTGGCCTGGCACTTGGGATTTTGATTTTCCTGTTTCCACCTTTATATGGCGAGGGTTATGCAGCCATTCAGCTAATTATGACCGGCCAGTCGGACCAATTGCTTATCAATACGGCCCTGTACGATTTCAGGGACATCTGGTGGGTGTTTATCCTGTTCATGGTTTTCCTGATATTTATAAAGATTATTGCCACCACGCTCACAACGGAAGCGGGCGGGATAGGGGGGATATTTGCCCCGGCAGCGGTTATGGGCGGATTTACCGGTTTTACCCTGGCACGGATGTTCAACCAGTTTGATTTTATCCGGCCTTTGCACGAGGGGAATTTCACGCTTGTAGGTATGGCGGGTGTGTTGGGTGGGGTGCTGCATGCCCCGTTGACCGCAATATTCCTCATTGCCGAAATGACCAACGGTTACGAACTGATCGTTCCGCTGATGCTTACAACATCCATTTCGTTTGTTACTATAAAGATATTCAACCCACACTCCATATTCACACAAAAGCTGGCCGAAAGCGGTGACCTGATCACCCATGACAAGGACAAAACCGTGCTCACCCTGCTCAGCGTAAGAAGTGTAATCGATACCGACCTGATGACCATCCCGCCCGACAGCACCCTCGGCGACCTGACGAAACGCATAGCCAAATCCAAACGAAACCTCTTTCCTGTGGTTGATGACGACAAAACCTACCTGGGACTTGTGGATATGGACGATGTGCGCGAGGATATGTTTCATCCCGAAATGTACGACAATCCCATCTCGATGTACATCATGCAGGCGAAAGAAATTGTCTCCACCACCGAAGCCATGGAAAAGTTGATGGAAAAATTCAGGACAACCGGCTACTACAACCTTCCCGTAGTTGACGATGGCAAATATGTGGGTTTTGTATCCAGAGCAAATATTTTCAATGCTTATCGAAGGATGTTGAAGGAGGTTTCGATGGAGTAGGGGGTTTTTGATCATTTGCTTTCCCGAATCAAAACTGTTTAAAACAAATATTGATTCTGAAATGATATTTTCCCTACCTTTGACCATCCAAAATCCATCAATCATGGCCCCAAAGCTTACATGGATATTTGAGTTTTCCAATTCAATTGGGAATCCTTTCCCGATTGAGTTAACGTTGTGGTGTTTGCGTTTTGGAGTAGAGAGAGAGAGAGAGAGACAGCAAACCAATCCGGCATTATATTACCGGAATATGTAC
>JABMQA010000218.1 GCA_013203545.1 Bacteroidota bacterium | reverse complement strand
TGCAATTGCTGCATTAATTTTAGTTTATTTCGTTTATGGCGGTCTGTTTATTAATCCCAATAAACCAGCGAAACCATTGACAGATGTTAAAGTTAAAGCCCCTGAATTTACAATCGAAGGCAGTTTAAGTTTTCTTGACAGCCAAACCAACGACTCCCTGGCGACCATATATATTGAGATTGTTGACGATGATGCCGGTCGTGAAAAAGGATTAATGTACCGGTATTTTATCCCGGATACCCTGGGAATGTTATTTATTTTCCGTGCGGAGCATTACCGGTCGTTCTGGATGAAAAATACCCCTGTATCGCTGGATATCATTTACGCAGACAAAAAATTTACCATCGTAAGTATTCAGGAAAATACAACACCCTATTCGGAGGCTTCGCTACCGTCGGGTGAAAAAGCGAAATATGTTATTGAGGTGGTTGCGGGATTTACAGCCCAATTTGGTATTGAACCCGGTGACAGGTTTTCCTATAAAACCATTGAATAAATGGCAGTCTTTTTAATTTGATGATTTTGATAAATTTATATATTTGCATGATTATTGAAATTTGAGATGGTTAATAAAGATAAATTCAGGGATCAGTACAGCTTTTTCGACAAAGAGATCGTAGTTGAGATCATTGATATTTTTATCAATGAATATGACGATCGGATTGAAAAAATCCACAAGCATATCCTTTCAGGCGATCTGGATAACCTGAAAAAATCTTCGCATGCATTTAGAGGTGTGATTGGTAATTTTGAAACGGATTGTTCGGCATATAAATCAATCGAAAAAATTGAATTATCTTCAATTCAACAGGTGGAGGTACTTGATGAGGAAGATGATTTGGATGATAGCCGGAAACAAACCTTTTTCAAGGAGATGGACAGGGAATTTAATAAATTCAGGTCATCTTCTTTTGAACTGTTGAAAGATCTTAAGATAATCAGGGAAGAGTATGCCGAATAATGGAGATGCCGAAATTGCGGGTTACACATTTCGGTAGGTCAAAAATCTGCTAACGCATCCTGAGCATTGTCGAAAATTGGAAAAATACTGGTAAATCCTGATATTTCAAATATTTCCCTGATATTATCCTGAAGCCCACACAAAACAAACTTTCCTTTTAATGAAGTGATTTTTTTGAGCGCCATCAAAAAAATCCTCAGTCCGGAACTGCTGATGTAATCCATGTTGCTGCAATCGATCAAAACGTTAATGTTTCCGTTATCAATATGATCAACCAGTTTTCTCTCCAGGCTGGAATAGTTTGTTGTATCGAGCCTGCCATCAATTTCGATGATGACTGCCTTATCGTTTTTAACTTCTTTAAGATTCATAATTTCCCTTTAACATTACATTATGCAATTCGAGTGACAAATTTAGGTATTGTGTGGGTATTAAACAAAAGTTTTTGGTTAATTGGACAGAATAAACATAGTTTGCTCGGGTGTAAGACAAATTTCCTATAATGCATCCTCACCGTAATAAATTGAAGTTCAATATTACTAACCCCGTCCTTCAGGGAGGGGAGTTGATAAATTATTGCTAACCAATGAAAAATCCTGGAAATTATTAAACTAAAAATAAATTTTCCAGGATTTTTCAATAGGGAGTGTACATGAACTGGGTTCCCTGCCCTTTCCATAGGAATGCCTTTGGCAGAAGGACAGGGCTATTCAAGGAATCTGAGGTCAAACCTATGCAAATTTGTCGTACACCCGTCTTCTTTAGAACAACGTCACTATAATGGTCATAAAAGCAGATTACTTCAGTTTGATTGCCAACAATGTCAGGTCATCAAATTGATCCTGTCCGGATGTGAATTTTTTAATGCCTGTGTTGATTCTTTTTATCATTTCCGCGGCAGTATGGTCCGAACCGGTTCGCAATATATCCTCAAGCCGCTGTTTACCAAAAAATTCAGATTTCCGGTTTTCAGCATCAGTAATTCCATCAGTATAAAGTACCAGCATATTCTCCGGTGTTAGCAACATTGTGCCGGTTTTGTACTTTACGTTTTCCATTGCCCCAAGAGCCGATCCGTGTGCACTGTGCAGTTCGAATAATTCATTGTCTTTTATCAGATATGGATAATTATGGCCGGCATTGCAAAAAACCATTTGTCCATTGTAAACATTCAAAAGCCCGATGCAGAAAGTGGTGAAAACAGCGCTTTCGTTTTGTTTGCAAAGATGGTTATTAATTTTGCCCACGGCATCGGCCAGGGATTTGGGCGATAAATCTGCAGAACGCACGAGTGTTAATGCCACGGCCATAAACAGTGCGGCAGGCACGCCTTTTCCGGCCACATCCCCGATGGCAAAACACAAGGTTTGGCCATCAAGCATAAAATAATCATAAAAATCGCCGCCTACATGCCTGGCAGGTTTAATTGCTGCAGCAATTTCGAAAGGTTTATCTTTGGAGAATCCCGTGAAATCCTGCTTTAAATATCCCATTTGGATATGCTGGGCTACTTTGAGTTCACTTTCGGTTCTTTCCTTGTATTTTTCTGATTGCACCAGGTTTTTAATGTAAGTCCTCAATTCCTTTTGCATGGTTTCAAGTGAGTCCTTCAGGATATATACCTCATCCCTTGTATTAATAACAGGCATTTCGGCGTCCAGGTTACCATGGCCAATCAACCTGGCGGCATCAGATAACTTCCGGAGTGGCGATATCATCCGCTTCAAAATGTAAAGGGTGGTTGCCAGTATGAGCAAAAAACCGATTATTCCGGCAATGCCAAGTTTTAGTGTGGTAAAGTAAAGGTTTTTAAAAAGTTCAAATTTTGGAAAAATGAAAGCAACCGACCAGTTGGTGGAGGGGACGGGTGCAAAATATACTACCGATTTATATTTTTGTAGTCCCCTTACCTCCATCGAGCTACTCGCCCCCGACATCATTTGTTTTCCCAGCTCAATCATATCAGGGTTGTTAAGCTTTTTGGAAATATCGAAAATATTGTCTTGGTATGTGAATTCACTGCCGGGCTTTGAAACAGGGTAACCTTCACGGGTAATTATGAAGGAATATTCGGAAGTATTGGACTTTTTATCCCCGATGAGTTCCTGGAGCCAATTTAAGTTGATGATGATGCCCGCATAAATACTTTTAGTTATTGTGCCTGCGGTGCGAATATTTGTCGGTACTATATATGCAATGGACCTTTCGTTTGCCTGTTTATCATGATAGGGTTCAGTCCAGAATGGAATTTCCTTCGGGCTGTCCTTTTTTAACCAACTATTAATCATCTGGTCGCGATATTCGGTGATTTTATGGCTGCTATCATGCTTTTGCAGATAATGAATAATGGTTTCTTTATTTGATTCCCCATGGTTTACAATCTTTACAAAGTTGCAGAAAATCGCTTGATTCCTTGCGGCTAACAGCGTTAGGAGTTGATTTATCATCTCACTATCGGGGTCATTGTTGGCGGTAAATTCCGAAAGCAACCCAACCGGGTTTTCCAGCGTGTTAAGGGCATCTTCAATCTGGCTAATGATCAATCGTACGGCTGCTTCCGTATCTTTCTTTGCATCTTCTATTAAAAATTTCTTTGATACGGCATAGTTATAAAAAACTATAGCTACAAAAATGAGTAATACCACTGATAATATTGTCAGGCTTAACCTGAACGCAAGGCTATTTCGGGATTTCATGTGTAATAATCTAAATTATGATTGGATCATGCACAGCAGATCGTCAATGTATAATCTTTTTAGCTCATGAGGAAAGTCAACCTCAAAACCACAAATCGAAAGTTTGTGTATCCTGTCAAGTTTAACTTGTTTTAAATTAACATCAATTTGTTCTTCTCCATCCATCAGAATTATACCATTGTCACTAAATTCCACTGTGAAGGAGCTGAGTGATTTTGTAAGTCCTGTTCCCAATGCTTTAAGGTAACTTTCTTTGAGGGTCCAAAGATCGAAAAAAAACTCGAATTGTTGTTTATGTGGAAGCGAAAACAGGATGGCCGTCTCCTTTTCTGAAAAAAACCGCCTTGCGATATTCAGGTTGATTTTACGTACCTTTTCAACATCAACACCAACGGGCTTATTCGAAAATGCACAAACAACCCAATCCCCCGAATGTGTGATATTGAAGTGGATATGATCAATATTCTTCAGGTACGGTTTCTTTTTATCAGTGTATAAAAATGAGATTAATTCGTTGTTAAGATGATAATGGTTACAAAGAACTGCCCTTACCATAAGTTCACCTAAAATTTGGCGTTGTGAATCGGATTGAAATTTAAATTGAACCGACTTTTTTGCCGATGCATCCGGGAGGTGTGCTGATAACAAACCCTTTAATTCCAGGAACTGAATGTCGTCGATTATTTTCAAACCGTAAAGCTCAATCATAGTTACGGTGAAGTATCATTTTGTTATTTGAGATGGTTGATTAATTTAACTGTATTTGTTAAATTTTATTTTTTTAACAGGAGTAAACAATACTAAAAATTGTTAAAGAATTCCTTCGATAAGGGTGTTAATTGTCTACATGATAGATGTTTGAAACGATTATAACTTTGATCTGATGAACCCTTCCTGAAAATAATTGGGTCTTGGGCATTATAACAGGAATTTTTGCAATTTTGCCGGCTAATTGAAATTCCGGATAAAAGCGAAACTGCATTATTGCAACCGGATCATTAACGACAACAGCAAAATTGGGTAAATGCAAAGGACCAAACTTTTTTTTATTATACTTTCACTTCTGATTGTGAGTTGCTCATCGCCGGTAAAGCAACCGGCCATCATTCTCGAAGGGCTGAATGCAGCAAGTGTGCGGCCACCTGTTTCCGAATTGGAAATGCAGAAGCTGGACTCTGCTATTTCAATCATATTAAAGAGATATAAGTTTAACGGTAATGTACTGGTAGCCTTCAAGGGTTATCCTGTTTTTACAAGCACGCAGGGTTTTTCCGATTTTGGTAAGAAGGATTCGCTGGATTCTAATACGGCATTTCAAATTGCTTCGGTTAGCAAAGGGTTTACTGCCATGGCGGTGTTGATGCTGTTTGAAAGGGGATTTTTACATATCGATGATTCGGTAAAAAGCCATATCCCTGAATTTCCATTCGAAAATATTACCATAAAACAATTATTGAACCATACTTCTGGAATGCAGAACTACATGTATTTTGTCGATCAACACTGGGATCACAACAAACCCATCAACAATGAGGATGTGCTGAGCCTGATCAATGAGCATGATCCCAATCTAAATTTCAGGCCGGGCCGTCGACATTATTATTGTAACACCGGCTACGCCATATTGGCCCTGTTGGTTGAACGGGTGTCAGGGCAATCATTTCACAGGTTTCTTAGGCAAAACATCTTCGATCCGCTTGATATGGATAATACCTTTGTATGGGACAGCGCTGTTATTGATACCATTACCAATATAGCGACAGGATATACCAGGAGGGGTTGGAGGTATCGAAGATATGACCACAACCCCCTGGATGAAATAGTGGGGGATAAAAGTGTATACAGCACAGTGCACGATCTGCTTAAGTGGGATCAGGCACTTTACACCAACCGGCTTTTGAGTGATACGTTATTGCAGGAGTCCTTTTTGCCAACAGTATTGCGAAGGGGAAGGACTTATAATTACGGATATGGCTGGCGGTTAAAATCCGAAGGTGGTAAAAAAATAATTTATCATAATGGCCTTTGGAATGGATTTACATCAAGCTTTACGAGATATGTTGACGACAGCCTCACAATTATTCTTTTAAACAACACCAATTCATCCGTTGGTTCCATTGCCAAACAGGTTTACCGGAAGGTTGAACATGAACTCCATATGGATTAACGTGGATTTATTGTGATTATAATAAACCTTATTTTTGCCATAAAAGAAACTCACTACTCGTCAAAACTGTATGCCATTTATGCTAATCCTGAACGCGTTCATATATTCTTGTTTCACGAACGCCTGATATTTCTGATGAGAAATTGGCAACTATAATAGCCGATAATTATTCAGGTAATGTTCCCCAAAGATATTATTTAACATTTTTTCTCCCAGCACATCTCCAAAGGAGTCCGGTGGACAAAATAATATTTAGCCAGTTTTGTATTCTTCCATTAAAAAAAAATTCTATTTTTGTGGTCACACAGATGTGAAATTAAATACTTTCGAAACAAATACTAATCTTAATTCATCATGGACGATAAAATGAACAACTTGGTTTTGGTTCCAACGGACTTCACACCAGTAGGGGACAATGCTATCAACCAGGCAGCCGAAGCAGCAAAGTTTTTAAACTATAAGGTTGTTGTTTTACATGTAATCGATAAAAATACCAAGGCACAACTCAAAAAAGAGAATCTGGAGGAGGCTTCGATTAAAGAAAAATTAGCTGCTATTGCCAAAGAAATAAAAGACACGTACGATGTCGATGTCGAGGGAATGGCTCGTGAGGGATCCATTTTTACCACCATCAGCGATGTGGCAAAAGAACTTGGGGCTAACCTATTGTATCTTGGAACACATGGCAAGATAGGCATGCAGCACCTAACAGGTAGTTTTGCACTGAAAGTTGTTACCAGTTCACCTGCTCCGGTAATTGTAGTGCAAAAGCGTTCGTTTGATGAAGGATATGGGCATATCGTATTGCCAATTACAAGCGATTCAGGGCCGTGGGAAAAAACAAAATGGGCCGCACATATTGCCAAGCAATTTAAATCGGAGATACATATTTACCAAATGGCCGGGGAACATATTAAGGAAGCCGTGAATCAAATCACCGATTTCTTTTCGAAAAACGAAATTAGTTATACCATCAGGGTTGCCACCAAAAATACAAACTTTGCCAAACAGGTTATTGATTATGCCACTTCCAACAATTCCGATTTGATCATGATCATGACTGATCCTGACCAAAGCCTGAAAAAGTATATTCTGGGATCGTGGGATGAGCAAATCATCTTCAACACCTCGCAGATACCTGTGATGTGTGTTAATCCAAGAAAATTCAACTGGCAAAAAATCGTCTCTTATTAATGACTTTGCAGAGATCAAACCTACTGAGCCGGATCAACTCCGGCTCTTTTGGTTCTGATATGGAAACCATTATCTGACAATTAAACCAATTACTGAAAGATGAAATAATGGATTTTGAAGGTGTAAAAATATTTATAATCAATAAGTTAAAAGCGGAACTAAATCCAGCCCTTTATTATCACGATATCCACCATACCCTGGATGTTTACGAATCGGCGGAACGTATTGCCAAACTCGAAAATGTGAGCGATGAAGAGTTGATATTGATCAAAACCGCCTCCCTGTTTCATGACTCCGGTATGCTAAAAACCTATACCGGCCACGAGGAAGCCTCATGCGAAATATCCGGGCAATACCTGCCTGAATTTGGGTACGATCAGCAACAGATTGATATCATTAACAGAATGATCATGACCACCAAGCTTCCACAGAGCGCTTCTGAGCGTTTGGAGCAAATTCTTTGCGATGCTGATCTGGATTACCTTGGCAGGGATGATTTTTATATGATATCGCACCGGCTTAAGTTGGAGTGGATTCTTCAAAACTTTATGGCAACTACACTTAAGGAATGGTACTATCTTCAAATCAATTTTCTTAATGGCCATAAATATTTCACGAAATCAGCATTTAGTACACGAGAAAAAGGAAAGCAAAAAAACCTGCGGGAGATTATCCAGATCATGGATGGATTACACAAATAGCACAAAACCGGTCAAAGAAAATCAAGCAATTGCGATTGTTCCAATGCCATTTACCTTACCTGCATAATAATGACTTTTCCAATATGAATATCCGTATTGCTACCATCATAAAATATTACTGGGATGAAAAGCCGCTGATCCTGCTTTTGTGGATTGCCGGGATTGTAAGGTTGGCTGCGGTAATTTTTGCAAAGGGGTGGGGGATGATGGATGATCATTTCCTCGTAATCGAAATCGCACAATCGTGGATGGATGGTGGAAACTTCAACCACTGGCTTCCATGGGATCATACCAATGAAGGCCCAACGGGACATACCTTTTTCTATGCAGGCCTTCATTTTCTGTTATTCTCAGCATTGAATTTTTTCGGGATCATCGACCCACAATTTAAAATGTTTTTGGTCCGGTTGCTGCACGCCGCACTTTCGATGGTTATAGTTTATCTCGGTTACAGGATATCAGAAAAGTTATCCAACCGGAATACTGCCCGGGTTGCAGGGATTCTATTGGCACTCTACTGGTTCATGCCATGGTTTAGCGTGAGAAATCTCGTTGAGATGGTTGCTACGCCGTTTTTATTTATCGGCACATGGATGCTTATGAATGCCTCAGCAAAGAAAAAAGTGTATCAGTTTTTGCTTTTAGCAGGCTTTATTACCGGGATTGCTTTTTCAATCCGCTACCAAACGGTGATCTATGCCGGTGGAATGGGCCTGGCTTTGCTGATTCAGAAAAAAATTAGGGATGCCATCATGTTTGGCTTTGGCTATTTGCTGGCTGTAATAGTTTTTCAGGGTATTGTGGATTTCGTTATCTGGAACCAACCCTTTGCCGAATTACAGGAATATATAGGGTACAACCTCGATAATGCTTACAACTACCTTACAGGCGACTGGTATAATTATTCACTGTTGTTGCTGGGTATTTTTATTTTTCCGGTGTGCTTTTTTATCCTGATAGGCTTTTTTAAAAACTGGAAAAAACACCTGTTGATATTTTTGCCCGTATTGCTGTTTTTCCTTTTCCATTCCTATTTTCCCAACAAGCAGGAGCGGTTTATATTTACAGTTGTTCCATTTATTATTGTACTTGGAATAATTGGCTGGCAAAAAATAATGGACAACTCTGCATTTCTGAAAAAACACAGTACCTGGATCAGGGGTGGGTGGATATTTTTCTGGATACTTAATAGCATATTGCTGATATTTGTTACAACCATGTACTCCAAACGTGCACGTGCTGAGGCTATGACTTATCTGCACAAGTATGAGGATGTTAGATCTATCCTGCTTGAAAACACCAACGGACATGGTGTTCAAATGGTTCCGCAATATTACCTGGGGCAGTGGATAAAGTTTTTTGAAGTTACGCAGGCCACACCGACAGATCAGTTACCCGAGTATGCATTATCAGGGGAAGTGGAGCCCCGGTTTGTTTTGTTTTACCTGGATAAAAACCTTACAGAAAGGGTTGAAGCTATGAAGGAATATTATCCCCAACTGGAGTTCGAAACAATGATAGAGCCTGGGTTTGTTGATAAAGTGATGCATTGGCTCAATCCCCACAATAAAAACGAGGAAATTTTTATTTATCGCAATGCGAAGTATTTCAAATAATGACCTTTACACCGGCCGTCTTGAAATATAGCCAGATATCCTTCCCGATTTCAATGTTCATTTGCTTGTAGGATTCATTGGTTATCAACGCAACAATGGGAACAGAGATGTTAATTTTAATTTCAATACCATCCCTGGTT
>JABMQA010000217.1 GCA_013203545.1 Bacteroidota bacterium | reverse complement strand
GTACTATTCGCCTCATATCATAGTTTCTTCCCGATAGCAAATAGGAATAGTAAAGGTATTCCAGAACAGTTTGATCAACCAGGTTAAATTTGAGCGCTTCTTCAAAATGGGGGATGGCACGCCTATAGTTTTGTTTTTCATACCAGGCAATCCCAACCCTTATTTGTAAATAATAGTAATCGAGGCCCTGCCCAAGCGCTTTTTCCCCAACGGTGATCAACTTATCCCATTTGCCTTGTTGGTATAGCGAATAGGTAAGGCTGTCAATTTTCCTGAAATCCTGTTTTTCCTGCGAAAATGTGCTGAGTGGCTGTAGCATCAGTAAAAATACCATCAGTGAATACAACAATAAAATGCCACCATAAAGTATTCTGTGTGAGGGGCTTTTCATATCCTTTTAAATTAAGATTTAATTTCTTTTGCAGTAAGGTTCATTTTTTCGCTTTTCACGCTAAAACGTTCGATTCTTGGGCCATTAATATAAATATCGAAACTGTATTCGCGGCTGGTATTTTTCAGCAGGCTCAGTTTGGCTTTCGACCTGAGCCATACCGAACTTGTTGAAAGATCATCAACCATTTTCAGGTATTGAAGTCTGTAATCTGCTTTCATAAATATGTAAAATGGCGCCACGAAATCCTGCCAGAAATACATAAAATTATTTTTAAAAACAGCAAGGGGATAGGTATCATTAACCACAAGGTTTTTATAATATCCCAGGGCAACTTTATAGGCACCAAGGTAGAAATAGAATAGAAACGATTGCCGGGAGCCGGTGAAGTAGGTGAAATAAAACAGGGCGCCATCATTTTTGAACCAGGCCTTTGATGAAGATTTGGAACATTCAATATAGGTATTGTTGTAAATATCAGATTTCACTTCCCAGTCGATACTTTCGGTAGCAGATCCATCCATTTCAACCTCAAAGGTAATGTTTTGACCCGGAATGAAATTAAATGCCTGAAACAGTGAATCGTTGATGCCAATGTTGGAAATTACCTGTCCCTTTTCAGGGCGGCTAAATGTTTTCAGTTCATATCCCGTGGAGGTCTTCAGCAGGTATTTTGCTATGGGGTAATCCAGGGTCTTGGATCCGATGTGTGGATTTGTTTGAACCTGAAAATGGATATGTGGTTCAGGTGATCTGCCGGAGTTCCCGCAATTGGCCAGGATTTCCCCTCTTTTTACCTGGGCGCCCTTCTCAACCTTAAAAGAGTCTTTTTTCAGGTGGCTGATTTTGGTGTAAAATTGTTCGGCATGTTTGATGATAATGGTGTTGCCCCAGTTTTTTTCGAGGTTAATATTACCAATCTTGTTGTCGTCAATACCATCTTTTATCTCCTGCACTGTTCCATCAAAAGGTGCTGATACGGGTTTATTGTAGCAATAATAGTCTTTCGGCAATAGCCCATCCTCCATAAACTTTTCATTGTCTTCATCTTCAATTTCAAAATCCCAGGCATGTCGCCAGGCGTCTTTATGGGTATGTTCACCGGCGTGTGCTTGTGTAACGGTCCACTCTCCCCAGAACGGTAAAGATATTGGGATTTGTACTGCCGATTCGAACCTGGAATTGTAATTGTTGTGTGAATAAAGATTTTTTTCGGGTGAGAATTGTTGATAGGCAACAAGTTCCGGCCTGGTAAAATGCCGTTCCCTGAATTTGAGCACATAAATAAACAGTATAACCACCAGGTTAAATGCGAGCGAAAAAATGGATAACTGCAACGAATAAAAAATGGCGCTTGTTGAGGTGATGATAAATGAGATAATAGGCGTTAGTAAAATGACCCACAAAAATGAATACCTCGATGGGACAATAAAGAAACCTCCGATGGCAATAGCCGTCAGTATGTAGTTGAACCCAATGTAATCGTAACTCAATTCACCCAGATTACCCCCGATAAAAAGATAATAAACGTATGCGCTGAAGAACCCTGTAAGAGAAAGTAAAAAGGCAATCCTGGAATAAATAATCAATCCAATTGCAACCAGCACACCGGCTATCAGGTGATACTGAAAAAAGATGGCGCCGAGAGATTTAAAATAGAGAATGATGGATTCATGAATTGGCAGGTTGTTGATCCATTCATAAACCTTCACCATCCTTATGCCCCCATATGCATAGATGTCGTTGATCAGGTAAATGCCTCTCTCGCTAATTTGGAGGGAAGTGAATTCACGCGCTGCAAGGCTTACCATCCAGATGCCGAAAAGAAAAGGCCAGCTCAGGTAGGGAAGCCCGTATTTACCAAAGTATCCTTCGAGCCAGATGGTAAGAAAAAAGGTGAACAGGGAGGCAAAAAACAGGACGAAAAAGAAGGCAAAGCCAGGCTGGTAGAATATCCCGATGCCAAGTCCCACCAAAAGGCTGTTAAACCCATAATACCCCTGTGCTGTGTTGTCTTTGTTGTATCCAACCAGGATTGCTGTTAGATTGGCGATGATTACCGCAAGCAGACCGCTTAACCCTGCAATCCAATCGAAGAAGGTAACGACAAGCAAAATCATTGAAAAGATCTTGTTCTTCGAGAAAAAGATCATGGAATAGCTGTTCAGTACTCCGTAAATAAAAACAGGTAATGATTTCTGAATTTTTTCTACCATTGGTTCTGCGAAAATACATTTTTATTCCGCAACTGTACAAGCGTCATAGTGTTGTTTCAAGTTGCAGGTTTCAGGTTTCAGGTTTCAGG
>JABMQA010000216.1 GCA_013203545.1 Bacteroidota bacterium | reverse complement strand
AGTTGTTTCCTTGTTTTCGCCGAATCAATATAAAAACTCACATTGCCCTTGTTTTCGTCCAGCGGGTCCACAAGAAAAGTGCTTTCTTTGTCGATGGAACCGAAACGGGCATTTTTTATCATCAACAGTTTATTGGCAATGGTAGTAATATCGATTGAATTTCTGTAGTTGGTGCGAAGAACTTTTATTTCACTGCCGGTAATATCATGCTTATAAAACATGGTTTTAACGTTTGTCCACGAAAAGAAATTTGGGTGGACAATCTGGTTAGAATCGCCGCAAAGGATAAAGTTACCCTGTGTTTTAAGCGACTTTAGGATGAGATACAATTGTATGTTTGTAAAATCCTGTACTTCATCAATAACAATAAAATCATATTTTGCCCTGCCGTATTTCAGCCACCGGTACGAAATCATGTTCAAATCATAAAAATTGTTTTCGTTTAAAAATTCCAGGTATTTGATAAAGGCTTCATATACCTTCTCACGCTCACCATCAAGAAAAATTGATTGTTTGATCCCCAATCCCAGGTAATCAGTCCTGCTAAGATATGCTTTGGTAATATCCAGCCCGGTGATCACACCCCTGAATTCTTCAAAAAGTTTGTAGCCGTCTTTAATGCCAAAGGCCTGTTTTCTGGGTTGCAACCATGTATTAAAGCTTTTGAAATCGAGTTCTTTTCCGGGACTTACCTTAAGTGTTTCCAGGTATTCTTTAAAACTCAAAAAATCAACATCCTGCTTTTCGTTAATGTAGTTGTCGGAATAATAAAGTTTGGTGGAATTTTCGACAAGAAAGGGTGATAGGGTAACATACAATACATTCCCTTTGAGCAATTTGATTTTTTCGAGTGTTAAAACCGTTTTTCCGCTACCTGCCGAACCAATAATAACTACGGGTGGGTTGATGGTGAAAATATTTTGCTGTACCGTATCAAAGGAGATGACCTTGTTCAATAAATGAAACCGGTTGCTTTTGTTGTTTACAAAGTTCAATTCAACAATTTCATCATCAGGCACCTGTTTTTCACTTTTCAGGGCAACTAGTTTGTTCTCATCAATTTTAGCGCCCCTTAGAAATCGTGATTTTTCGTATTCATGGTTGTATATTACCTCCAGCAAAAGAATATAGGTTTGCTTGTTGTACCTGGCAAATTTAAATAGCAAACGGTTTTCGTAATCAAGTTTTGCCCTGTAATAGCCTTTGTTTGCCAACTTCTTTATTTCGGCAGAATCAAAATCGCCGTTTTCAAGAAAGTTAACAGTTTTATTAAATTGCTTTTTTACACGCGAATTGTCGATGTCATTATAATAGAGAATATTCATAGCCTGCGATGAAATTAGTACTGAAAAGGATGCTGCAAATTACGTGTGCAAGTTTAACGATTAGTTTAAAACATTAGCGACATTCTTATCATTTTTTTATAATCTAATATCAACATACTAATCGAACAGGAGGGGCGAATTTTGTGGCACAGCCTGGGGGGTAACTGTTAAATTCTTCAAATTATTTGCATAATGCAATTCAAATACATTACTTTGCGTTGGAAAACAAAAGATCCACCATACATCCTAACAAATCCGAAAATATGGAAAATCAAGTACAAGCAACATGGAAAGGTAAAGGCGAAACGATTACAGTAAATGTGCCCTACATCCTTTTTGAGGAGGACGGATTTCAAATTATCTATTGCCCATCCTTAGATATCAGTGGTTATGGTGTAACAGAGACAGCCGCTAAAGAATCATTTAGGATTGTACTTCATGAATATTTAACCTATACCACAAAAAAAGGTACGCTTGCTATTGACCTCAAAAAACATGGGTGGAAGATCATAAAGAGAAACCTGACAAAATCACACATCCCGCCAGATTTATCATATACCCTTTCATCTAATGAGGATTTTAGAAGAATATTTGATACGCATGATTTTAAAAAAAGTGATACAGAGGTAGTTATCCCTGCAATATGATAAATGGCAGGTCATTTAAAAAATATCACACCCAGGCAATTAAAATCTTTTCTAACGCATAATGGGCT
>JABMQA010000215.1 GCA_013203545.1 Bacteroidota bacterium | reverse complement strand
CCTAAAGTGCCTAAAGTGCCTAAAGTGCCTAAAGTGAGATAGAGTACTTAAAATTTGCTTAAAGTTAATGGATATCCTTTTATTTTACTTTAGGCACTCCCAACTTTAGTTCACTTTAGGCACTTTTACCCCACAGTCCCGCCAAAATTTCAAAAATGTTAATATTTATAACGTACAGCTGAATCCTTCTAATAAAGGGGGATTTAGCTATTTTTTTGGATATTTGTGTGAAATAGTAGGAAAAATTATTAACAATCTGGGAAAATGTGGGAATTTTTACTTTATCTTTGACATCAATTATTTAAAGATGGTAGGACTCACATCCACATATGAATGTAAAGTTGACGCAAAGGGCAGGGTATTGTTACCGACAAAACTCAAGAATTTGCTACTTGCTGAAATAGCCAAGGGATTTACCCTGAAGCGAGGTTTGTTCAGCAAGTGTTTGGAATTATGGCCGAAGTCGGAGTGGGATAAGCAGCTTGAAGAGATAGACAAATTAAACAGGTTTAGCCGGGAGAATGTAGAGTTTATCAGAAAGTTTATGGCGGGGTCGAAGCCACTCGAACTTGATGGGGCCGGAAGGTTGTTGATACCAAAGGATTTAATTGCCTATGCAGGCATCACAAAACAAATTGTAATGGGTTCTTTGATTGACAGGATTGAAATCTGGGATAAAGACATGTGGGAACATGAATTAACCAAGGGTGCTGATCCGGGTGATCTTGCAGAAAAGGTAATGGGAAATATTCACAAACCACAAACCGAGCTATAATGTATCATCAACCGGTATTGCTCAATGAATCAGTAAGTGGGCTATCGATAAAACCAGGTGGCGTATATGTAGATGTGACGTTTGGTGGTGGGGGACATTCCAGGGCAATACTTGAGAATCTGGGAAACGGGCAGTTGATCGCGTTTGACCAGGATGAGGATGCAATCAGGAATACCATTGATGACAAAAGGTTTACACTCATAAATCACAATTTCAGGTATTTGAAAAACTTTCTTACATATCATAATGCTTTGCCTGTAGATGGTATTTTAGCTGATCTGGGTGTTTCATCTTTCCAATTTGACACGGGTGGGCGCGGATTTTCCATGCGGTTCCCTGGGGAAGTGGATATGCGGATGAACCGCAGGCAGCGGGATTCTGCACAGACCCTGTTGAGCCAATATACACAAGAAGATCTCAAAAGGGTATTTCGTGAATATGGTGAAATTCCAAATGCCGCTGCAGTTGCCAGGACCATTGCAACAAAGCGTGAGATAAGCCCTATCCTAACTTTTGATCATTTAAAGGATACCATCAAGCATCTTTTTCCACGTGGTAAGGAGATTAAATATTTTGCCAGGATTTTGCAGGCCATCCGTATTGAGATCAACCAGGAGATTGATGCACTGAAGGAATTTCTAGAGCAGTCGGTTGGCGTGCTGAAAAGTTCAGGAAGGCTGGTTGTGATCAGCTATCATTCGCTGGAGGACAGGCTGGTTAAGAATTTTATGAAGTCAGGAAATTTGGAAGGTGTTGTTGAAAAGGATTTTTATGGCAAGCCTAACGTACCGTTTCAAATTATCACCCGAAAACCAATAATATCCTCCGAAAATGAAATCCTGCAGAATAACCGGGCCAGAAGTGCAAGGCTGAGAATCGCAGAAAAAATTTAAAGTAAACCTTTGCCATGAAAGAAACAAACAAAATCAAACAACCAAAAAACAGGAAGACTTCCGGATCAACTGGCGGGAAAAGTAAGATGGTAAAAAATACACACCGGATTCTGGATGGGAGCTTTTTATCTGGTACCAATACCTCAGGGTTGTTGAAATTTTTTGTTTTTCTGGTTTTGTTGGGCCTCCTTTATATAGCCAATAACCATCATGCTGAAAAGAAGATCAGGGAAATCGAAAAGACAAAACTTCGGATCAGCGGGTTGAAATCTGATTATGACTACCAGAAGTCGAAGCTAACCAAGGAAACCAGGGTTTCTGTTTTGGCCGACAGGCTTAAAGAATATGGTTTAAAACCTTTGGTTGAACCCCCGGAAAAAATCTTCATTCCCCCTAAAAAACAACAACCATGAAAAGATCGAAAAAAATTAAGCAGAAAAAACCGGATGGTCCCGGTAGCGGTGTAATGTCACGGGCATATTTTGTATTTGTCCTGATGTTCGTTTTTGCACTTCTCATCATATTTAAAGTAGCATATATTCAGATTGTTGAAGGGGCTGCGCTGAGGTTAAAGGCAGAACAAGGCGAATATAAGTATGTTGATGTGGATGCTGTAAGAGGAAATATTTTTTCATCAGGCGGAAACCTTCTTGCAACATCAGTACCCATTTTTGAGATCAGGATGGATCCTTTAACCAATTCGATTACTGACAAATTATTTGCCGATAGTGTGACCTGGCTTGCAAGGGATCTGGCAAGGATTTTTGGAAACAGGACCCAATGGGGGTATAAACAACTTTTGATTAAGGCCAGGCGCGATAGCAACAGGTATGTATTGATAAAGAAATATGTGTCGCTGGAACAGTTGAACCGGCTAAAGACATTTCCAATTTTTTGCCGTGGCAAATATAAAGGCGGCCTTATTGCATTGGCCCAAACCCGCCGGGAGTATCCCTATGGCGAGTTGGCGAAACGTACCATCGGATATTCCAAATCCCATGCTAATTTATATGTTGGACTTGAGGGGCATTACAACGAATACCTCAAAGGCGTGAAAGGGAAACAAATCAAGCAAAAAATGGCCAGTGGCGACTGGAAACCATTTTTAAGCGATAAAAACATTGAACCTGTAAACGGTAAGGATGTCATTACAACCATTGATGTTTACCTGCAGGATGTTGCTGAGAGTTCACTTTTGCGGCATTTGATTCTAAATGAAGCTCAAAAGGGGACAGTGATACTTGTGGAAGTTAGTACCGGAGAGGTGAAAGCCATTGCAAATTTGCAGCTTGACGAGAAAGACGGAACTTACAAGGAGTTGCTCAATACAGCAATTGGTGAAGCTTTTGAGCCGGGGTCAATTTTTAAACTACCCTCCCTGATGGTAGCAATGGAAGATGGTATCATTGGCCGCACCGACTCTGTTGAAATTGGCGACGGCTGGACTATGTATTATGGCCAGACCATGAAAGATTCGCATGTGATAGATAAAGATGGCTGGATCACACCGAAAGAATCGTTCGTTCATTCATCCAATGTAGCTGTTTCCAGGATTATTGCTGACAATTACCTGGGGAAAGAGTGGGAATTTGTTAACGGTTTAAAAAAACTTCATCTTGATGAAAAGCTGGGAATTGAGATTTCCGGCGAAGCTGCCCCGTTCATTAACAATCCAAAAAGAACATCCTGGTCAAAAGTGTCGCTTCCCTGGATGTCGATTGGGTATGAAGTAATGGTTACACCGCTTCAAATGCTTACCCTCTACAATGCCGTTGCCAACGATGGCGTAATGGTTAAACCCCGTTTTGTAAAGGAAATTCGTGATGCCGGGAAAACAATAAAGCGTTTTGAGCCTGTAATTATAGATAAACAAATCTGTTCAGGGCAAACTATTAAAATGGCAAAAGCATACCTTGAAGGCGTGGTTGAAAGCGGAACGGCACGAAATATCAACAATTCGGTTTATAAAATTGCCGGTAAAACCGGTACGGCCCAAATTGCCGGTACCGATGGCTATGGAAAGAAAAATTACAATGCATCCTTCATCGGATATTTTCCAGCCGAAAAACCCAAATACTCATGTATTGTCCTTATCCATAAACCAAAAGCCGCCGGCTATTATGCCACAACGGTGGCAGCGCCCGTCTTTAAGGAGATTGCCGATATTGTTTATGCCCAGGAAATGGATATACACCCCAGGCAGGACAATGTTTTGTCAACTGAAGCCATTGCTGAAAACGCCTTCTACAATGCAGTGGATTTGACCGAAAATCAAAATAGTACGCCTGATGAGCTGACGCTTTTGGTGAAAACCAACCAAAGTGTACCCTCATTCGAGGAATTTATGAAAATGAAAAAGGTACCTGATGTCACCGGGCTGGCCCTGAAGGATGCGGTTTATCTCCTGGAAAATCTGGGTCTAAAAACCAGCATCACCGGTAAGGGAAAGGTAAACAGTCAATCCATAAAGGCAGGATCACCCTTACGAAGGGGGGACATGGTTCAATTGGTTTTAAAAATGTAATGGGAATAGTGATAAAAAAGATAGACGACATATTATCCGGTATTAATGTAAAACTGCTGATACAAGGGGCAGAACTCAGTGTAAAAAGCATTGCATTCGATTCGCGTGAAGTTACCGAAGGAACTATGTTTATTGCAGTAAAGGGGGTTCATCACGATGGGCATCAGTTTATCGAACAGGCCATCCAAAAAGGTGCTGTTGCAATAGTTTGCGAAAAGCTTTCCGGGAATCTTCCTCCTGCGATTACCGTAGTAGTTGTTAAAGATTCCTCCCGGGTGTTGGGACAAATTGCATCGGCATGGTATGATCATCCATCCGAAAAGCTGAGGGTAATAGGTATAACCGGAACAAATGGTAAGACAACCACGGTTTTCCTGTTGCATCAGCTATACACAGCATTGGGCTATCGCGCCGGGCTGTTGTCGACGATAGAAAACCGCATCGGGAATCACAAATTCAAATCCACTCATACTACGGCTGATCAGATTCAGATAAACAAAAATATGAAGTTGATGGCAGATGCGGGATGCGCATATTGTTTTATGGAGGTCAGCTCACATGCCATCGTTCAGGACCGGATTTCAGGAGTGAAGTTTTACGGAGCTGTTTTCACAAACATCACACACGATCACCTCGATTATCACCAAACGTTCAGCAACTATATCGATGCCAAAAAGAAATTCTTCGACGAATTGCCGGCGGATGCCTTTGCACTAACCAATATTGATGATAAAAACGGTATGGTTATGCTTCAGAATACCAGGGGAAAAATTTCGACTTATGGTATAAGGAGTATGGCTGATTTTAAAGGGAAGATCATCGAAAGCAGCCTGGAAGGGATTGAGTTGAAGATAGGCAAAGTGGAATTGTGGAGCCGGCTTGTCGGGAAATTCAATGCCTACAACCTTTTGGTAGCCTATGCTGTGGCTGTGATCGATCGCCAGAAACCCGAAGAGGTTTTACCTGTACTCAGCGCTTTGAGCCCTGTTGAAGGTAGGTTTCAGCTTGTTCCAAACAAATCCGGGATCATTGCCATTGTTGATTATGCCCATACTCCGGATGCGTTGCAGAATGTGCTTGAAACCATTCAAAATGTCAGGACCGGAAATGAAAAACTAATTACCGTAGTTGGTGCAGGCGGCGACAGGGACATCCAAAAAAGACCAGTACTTGCACAGGTGGCATGCCGTCTGAGCGATCATGTGATACTTACAAGTGACAACCCACGTACCGAAGATCCCGATGTCATTATCAATGATATGATTGGCGGCCTTGATCCGGCAATGAAACGTAAAACCGTAAAGATAACCGACAGGACAGAAGCCATAAAGACTGCTTGTATGATTTCGATGTCGGGCGACATTGTTCTTGTTGCCGGAAAAGGCCATGAAGCTTACCAGGAGGTAATGGGAGTGAGGCATCAATTTGATGACAGGGAGGTACTAATGAATTTTTTTAACCAGTTGGAAACAGAGTAAGGGATGTTATATTATTTGTTTGAATATTTGCAGCGTACATTTGAGTTTCCGGGAGCCGGGATGTTTCAGTACATCTCATTCAGGGCGGGGATGGCTGTGATTACTTCGCTGATCATTTCGTTGCTGTTTGGTAAGCAACTAATCAACTTTTTAAGACGGAAACAGGTGGGCGAAACCATTCGTGACCTTGGACTGGAAGGTCAAATGGACAAAAAAGGAACACCTACCATGGGAGGGTTGATTATCCTCGGTGCGATACTGGTTCCAACACTTCTGTTTGCCAAGCTTGACAATATTTATATCATCATTATTCTCATCTCCACAGTATGGTTGGGTATAATCGGTTTTATTGATGACTACATCAAAGTATTTAAAAAGGAGAAGAGCGGACTGGCCGGCAAATTTAAAATCCTTGGCCAGGTGGGTCTTGGGCTGTTTGTAGGTTTGATTATGTATTTTAATCCGGACGTGGTCATTCGTGAAAAAATGACCGATCAGCCTTACATCGAAGTAAACCAGGATATCGAAACCGGAGGTTTGAACAATGTTCCCCATCTGTTTTCCCCTGACCCCATCAAATCAACAAAATCAACCATACCGTTCGTAAAAAACAATGAGTTCGACTATTCAATTTTTATCTCCTGGTTAGGGAAGGGATCATCAAAATGGACCTTCCTCATATTTGTTCCGGTTGTAATACTCATTGTGGTTGCCGTTTCAAATGGCGCAAATCTTACAGATGGAATGGATGGGCTGGCCACAGGCACCTCTGCGATCATCGGAACCACCCTGGCGGTATTTGCTTATGTATCGGGTAATATCTTCTTTGCTAACTATTTAAACATCATGTATATCCCTGACACCGGTGAGCTGGTGGTATTTATCAGTGCATTTGTGGGTGCCTGCATTGGGTTTTTGTGGTACAATTCGTTTCCTGCCCAGGTTTTCATGGGCGACACAGGCTCCCTCGCCCTTGGCGGGATAATCGCCGTGTTTGCCATCATGCTACGCAAAGAGTTGCTTATACCCATATTGTGCGGTGTTTTTTTGGTCGAAAGTTTTTCGGTGATGTTGCAGGTAAGCTATTTCAAATATTCCAGGAAGAAATTTGGAACGGGCCGGAGAATTTTCAAAATGGCACCACTGCATCATCACTACCAGATAAAGGGCTACAAAGAGCCAAAGATTGTACTGAGGTT
>JABMQA010000214.1 GCA_013203545.1 Bacteroidota bacterium | reverse complement strand
TTATTCTTCTTGGAGGTTACGCGCAAGAGTCAAAGGCAGCCCCCTTTTCACTGTCAACTGTGTAGGCCTGACACCCATGCTTTTTATTTCAATGCCATATAACCTATTTTTTGCAAATTCATGCCAGATCTCTTTTGCTTGCTGGGGTTTATATTTTTGTTCGACATTCAGTCTGACATAATCCAGGGCATGTAGTAAAAAGCCACCACTGCCACATGCAGGATCAATAACCTTAACATCATATTGGGGATTCATCATTTGAACGGCAAAATCAACTATAGGACGGGGTGTAAAGAATTGCCCCATTTTTCCTCTGAAGAAATCCTGCATAAATCGCTCAAAAGCAATGCCTTTGGAATCGAGATCAATTTTATTAATTGCCAATTCCTGCAAATGTTCAACTACTGTGTAAACAATGCGTGGTTCTAAACGAATATCTTCACGGAAAACGTCTTCGTCTTCCTTTTTTGCTTTTTGATAAATCGCATTGATGCGTTTGTAGACTTCGTCTGTCGTTTCATTGGTGCCGATTTGAAAATCATAGACAGTGTCGTTGGGTTTGTATTTTTCATCCTTCAATTTGCAAAAGAGCAGTTTTGAGACTTCATCAAAGGCGGTGGTTGGCGCCAGTTTGCCGCCCTGCCAAACCGTATCGTGGCATTTTTCAAGGGCTTTTATCAGTTCTTCTCTGGATGCTATTTTTAGGTCTTTTTCAGTGTCGCCTTTTATAAATTTATATTTTGGCGCTTTGCCATATTTTACGGGAATATCGGCAATTACATTTTTATCACGTTCACTTGGCTTGAAACCTGCTATATCAAAAGCGGTTCTTGTATTACCAGCAACCGTTGAAGCGTATTTTGAACGAAGACTATTGGCATTTCCAAAAGCCTGTTCGATTGCCTGTTTAAACTCGGCGTCAGTAATGCCGTCTTTTTTGCACTCAACCACTAAAAACGGTTTTTTGCATTCATCGTCTTCATAAACAACAATGTCTGATCTGTCTTCAGGCGTTCTTCGTGGGACTGTAACTTCAATGTCGATTCTTTCTTTAGGGTAAGCGTAATCGAGAACCAGTTCTGCAAAATAAGCGGCACGGATTGTTTCTTCAGGATTTTTGAAACTGGTGGAATATTCCCGCTTGCAATGATATGTCACTCTCGTTTGCTCATCATTGAATGAGAGTATCTTGGCTTCAATCCCACGTTTGATGTTACGCTGAAAGATTGATTCTTCTATTTTCATTTCTTTTACTTCTCCCGTCAATTTATATCTCCGATGTTGTAGTTTTTTATTTTATACCTGCTAACGCCTGTTTAACCTGCGTTTTTCAGAGTGTAGTGAGCGAAGCGAACGGAGCGGCGAAAAACGTCAGGTTGAAACAAATGTTATGTGTTTCTAGTACTAAATCCTATCATAATCAATTTTTTCGAACCGATCTGATTGTTTTTTCAAATCACTCCAATTAAAATCATATTTTTCTTCTTCACTCCAATCATTTGGGAACTCTATGTGGAAAAAACCTCCCAAAGCTGGCTCCGTGGAATAAAAGCTGTCAGTATTGACAGACAATAAAGTGCTCCCAGGCGCAAAATCTTGTGTCCCAAACTGTGACGAAAGTAATATTAGTAGTCCTGCGACTGAGTTCAAAAGGTTACCAAAATTAGCATTTTTGAATTCAATCTTTCTGTCATGCTTACTTTTATTGTAAGCCTGATACCAGGATAACTCTGTACTATTAGCCCACTGTTTGAATGGTTCAAAAACAGATTGTGTTCCATCCCAGATGGGGACATGAGTTTTGTAGGCTGACAGGTGATGGGTGTTATTTATTTTTCTATAATTATGAATATTCCATCTCTTTTCAGGTATTGGATCTCCATTTCGGTCAGTTGGCTTATAAATGTTCTCTTTCAGGATCGCCTTGAAATTTGCCTCAATCTCAATGCAAGTCCGCATGAATAGTTCATGAATTCTATAGGAATAGGTATCTAAGTTACAATCTGAAGGCTCAATAAACTCGAATAGCTTTCTGAGATCACTCTGAATCAATAAGAACGCGCGAACGTAGTGTTCAGGGGAATCCGAATAGCTTCTGTCAACGATATATGCCCATTGGCTGTAACCAGAATTCGGACCATGTACAAATCCTCTGTAATTTCGATGAAATGGCTTTGAATGACTCATTCAGTTGTTACCTCTAAAAAAACATAACGACAGAGCTAAGCTGCCTTGAAAACGCCTCCTCAAAAGTTTCGCATCACCCCAAAAATGGACGGCGTTTTCAAGGTCGGCTTGAGCGATTTGTTAGATTTTTACAATCGTTTCCTTTAAAAACTGACATGTCAAGACCTGACCCTATAATAC
>JABMQA010000213.1 GCA_013203545.1 Bacteroidota bacterium | reverse complement strand
TGTGGGAGATTTGAAGGCTTTTTTGAGTATGGTTTAAATGCGTGGGATGTCGCAGCAGGAGCGCTAATACTACAGCAGGCCGGAGGCCGGGTAGGAGATTTTTCAGGAGGCGCAAATTACATTTTCGGTAAGGAAATAGTCGCTATGAATGGTCATATTTACGATGAATTTCAAGATGTGATAAAAAAATATTTTGACCATATAATTATTTAAGTTAATATTGTAAATCAATTTTTGCATTTAGGTAAATTAATATGTCCACAAGCACCGATACAGAAACAAATAATAGCGAGGCTTCAGCGCCAATTCAAAACAATGTAATTGTTAATGCAAAGGATAGCCCTACACGGAGTATATTAAAAGCAATTAGTTGGCGATTAATTGCTTCGGCAACTACTTTTCTGGTTACCTTTATAATTTTTAGAAGATACTCTGATAAAACATTGTCTGAAGTTTTTGAAACAGCATCATTTGTTACCGGTGTAGAGTTTTCCGCAAAAATTTTGTTGTATTATTTACACGAGAGGCTGTGGACCAATATCAAGTGGGGGAAGTATTGGAGGAGGCATTATTGGCAGCGGCGTGGCTGGCGCAAGCTTTATAGAAAAATGCATAAAACCGGCAACAATGCCTGACTTTTGTTGTTTATGCTAACAGAAAATAATTTGAAATGCATCACCTTGTAAGAAACACATTCATTTTCCTTGCAGTTATCTCATACATATGTTTAGGTAAGGCATATAGTCAGGAAAATCCTTTAAGTGATTCCACGGAACCCATCAGGGTTTACATGTTTGACATTAAGGAAGAGATAGCACCTCCTGTATGGCACTCAACCAAGAAATCATTTGAAAACGCGAAAGATACCGCTGCCGATTTAATATTGATCCATATGAACACTTACGGCGGTATGCTCGAAACTGCTGATTCCATCAGGACCATCATTCTTCAATCGAAAATCCCGGTCTGGGTTTTTATCGACAACAATGCGGCTTCGGCAGGGGCCTTAATTTCCATTGCATGCGATAGTATTTACATGCGCCCCGGTGCCAATATCGGTGCTGCTACCGTAGTAAATCAAACCGGCGAAGCGCTGCCCGATAAATACCAGTCGTATATGCGCTCAATGATGCGATCGACAGCAGAAGCCAAAGGACGTAATCCCAGGATTGCAGAGGGTATGGTTGATCCACGCATCCGCATCGAAGGCATTTCTGATTCGGGTAATGTGATTACATTTACTACTTCTGAAGCCATCGAAAATGGTTTTTGTGAAGGGACAGCCGAAAGTATTGACGATGTTTTTCATACTGCCGGCATTAGTAATTATGAACTGATTAAGCATGAACTTTCTTCAACCGACAGGATAATTGGATTTTTGATCAATCCATTTGTATCAGGAATTCTGATCATGATTATTATAGGAGGCATTTATTTCGAAATGCAAACTCCCGGCATAGGATTCCCAATCGCAGCTTCGATAACCGCAGCCGTTATATATTTTGCTCCGTTGTATCTCGAAGGGCTGGCTGCAAATTGGGAAATCATCATTTTTGTCGTGGGATTGATCCTTCTGGCTGTCGAAGTTTTTGCCATACCAGGGTTCGGGGTTGCCGGAATTACCGGTGTAGTATTAATTGTTGCCGGATTGGCACTTAGTATGGTGGATAACATCGGATTTGAAGTTAGCTCCTTCCCGCTTGGTGAACTTATTACAGCACTTTTCATTGTAATTATTGCGACATTCATGTCGCTGATTTTATCCATTTATATCAGCCGAAAAATTTTTACGACCACAACTTTTGGCGAACTTGCCCTTGCAACCACCCAGCAAAAGGAGGACGGTTATACTTCAGCAATTGAGGGTTACACCCAAATGATTGGCAGGGATGGTATCGCCAAAACAGTTTTACGGCCGGCAGGTAAAATTCTTATTGATGAGGATACCTATGATGCCACCGCAGAGTCAGGTTATATTGAGAAGGGTGAAAAGATCAAAGTGATCAGATATATCAATGCGCAACTTTTTGTAAGAAAGGTTACGTAATATCGATTAATCCTTACAATGAAATTCCAATAATTTAGTTTTCAATTCGATTGATTTCAATTCGTTATTTTGTTGTAATTTTGCGCCCCTCAAACGAGAAAGACATATGCTAGAAAAATTAGTAGCCATAAAAAACAGGTGGAAGGATATTGAGAACAAGATGAACCAGCCCGAGGTGATGGGCGATATGAAGAAATTCATTAAACTCAACAAGGATTATAAAGACCTGGAACCTATTGTTGAAGGATATGAACAACTTAAAAAGATTGCCAGTGATATCGAATCTGCAAAGGACGTTTTGAAAAACGAGAAGGACGAGGAATTCAGGTCGATGGCAAAAGAAGAGTTGTTTGATCTCAACGAGCGTCGCGAGGTACTGGAGGAAAAGATCAGGTTGATGCTTATTCCGGCCGATCCCGAGGATGCCAAAAATGCCATTGTTGAAATCAGGGCCGGTACCGGTGGTGACGAAGCAAGCATTTTCGCCGGAGACCTCTACAGGATGTACACCAAATACTTTGAGTCGAAAGGCTGGAAAATAGAGGGCGTTGATGTTACTGAGGGTACGGTTGGAGGCTTTAAGGAGATCATTTTTAATGTGTCAGGTAACAATGTGTATGGCCAGATGAAATATGAATCGGGTGTTCACAGGGTACAGCGTGTACCAAAAACCGAAACACAGGGCAGGGTGCATACTTCTGCTGCTTC
Source organism: Bacteroidota bacterium (assembly GCA_013203545.1). GTDB lineage: Bacteria > Bacteroidota > Bacteroidia > Bacteroidales > 4484-276 > JABMQA01. The sequence goes on along the minus strand of JABMQA010000213.1, from coordinate 7,492 downwards.
GGTGGTAGTATTGCCCGAAGCTGGTGAATTTGACATTGAACTAAAACTTGCCGACATAAGAAAGGATTTATACTGTTCTTCGGGACCAGGCGGACAATCGGTAAACACAACCTATTCTGCGGTGCGATTAACACATGTTCCTACAGGGATAGTCGCTACATGCCAGGATCAGAAATCACAGATTAAGAATTACCAGAAAGCAATGGCGGTGCTAAGAACCCGGATTTATGAAATTGAATACCAGAAATACCTCGATGATATTGGATCCAAACGCAAAACCATGGTTTCAACCGGCGATAGATCTGCTAAAATCAGAACTTACAATTATCCACAGGGCAGGGTCACCGATCACCGGATCAACCTTACCATGTATAATTTACAACCCATAATGGATGGTGATATCCAGGAAATCATCGATAAATTGCAACTTGCAGAAAATGCAGAAAGACTTAAGGCTGAAATTGAGGTATAATTTATTGTACAATTAACCCATTATCCTGATCAATTTCATACATTTGCAAAAGATACCAGAAATAAAATCGTAAAAAATCGCTTGCAAACCGCAAGCTAAAAAATATCTTATGGAATACAACTCACAGCGTGAACATTTACCCATACCGGAATATGGAAGAAATCTCCAGAAAATGGTTGATTATACCTTAACCGTTGAGGACCGCGAAAAACGTTCGAAAATCGCAAATATTATTGTTGATATCATGGCACAGATGCATACGCAATCCAGGGAAACGCAGGATTTCAGGCATAAGTTGTGGGATCACCTTCATATTATGGCCAATTTTAACCTGGATGTGGACTCACCTTTTCCTGCACCAGACACTGAAATACTGACAAAAAAACCCAAAGCACTTGGTTATCCCCAGGGAGGAATCAGATTCCATCATTATGGCCGGAATATCCAGATGATAATCGACAAAGCCATGGAATATGAAGAGGGCCCTGAAAAGGAGGCGCTTGTTAAAACCATTGCCAATCATCTAAAAAAATCATACCTGATCTGGAACCGGGATTCGGTTGATGATATTGTAATCACTCAGCATCTTGCCACATTATCGAAAAACAGGCTTGAGTTATCATCTGACGATCAGCTAAACAAAACCACCGATATTCTTGCCAGAAATAGCCGTAAGGTGAAGCCGGTGCAACGTACAAACCAACACCAGAGCACACAGCAACGCAGGCCGGGTCAGAGCAAGAGGCGCCCCAACAAAGCAAGAGATTAAAACCTACCATGTAAAATCCCTCTGATGAGTTCATTTGAGATACACGGTTGTAAAAAATTAAAAGGGGAAATAGAACCGCAGGGTGCTAAAAACGAGGCCTTGCAGGTTATTTGCGCTACTTTATTAACACCCGAAAAAGTTACCATCAGCAACATACCCCGCATCAGGGATGTGGTAAAGCTTATGGATTTGTTAAAGGATCTCGGTGTAAAGGTTGAAGAAACCAAAGTGGGCACTTATACCTTTGAAGCCAGCCAAATAGATCTTGAATATTTAAAATCAAAGGAGTTTAAAGCAAAAGGGGCCGGCTTACGGGGTTCGATCATGATTGTGGGGCCGTTGCTTACACGATTTGGTAAAGGGTACCTTCCACATCCCGGAGGCGATAAAATCGGCAGGCGACGACTGGACACACATTTTGTCGGATTGCAAAATCTTGGAGCCAGGTTTGAATACGATTTCCACGATAATTTTTATAAGGTAGATGCTTCCAAATTAAAGGGTGCCTACATGTTGTTGGATGAAGCATCTGTTACGGGCACTGCCAATATTATTATGGCAGCTACACTTGCTAAAGGTGTCACCACAATATTTAATGCCGCCTGTGAGCCATACATTGTTCAGCTTTGTGAGATGCTGGTGAGGATGGGGGCGAAAATAACAGGTATAGGTTCCAACCTGCTTTCCATCGAAGGGGTGGAATATTTGAGCGGATGCGAACATAAGCTGCTGCCCGACATGATTGAAGTGGGCAGTTTTATCGGAATGGCAGCAATGACACAGTCGGAAATCCGGATTATAAATGTAAATCATAAGCATCTTGGAATGATCCCTGATGTGTTCAGACGGTTGGGAATAATAATAGAAAAACAAGAAAACGATCTATATATTCCGGAACAGGAAAGCTATGCGGTTGATACCTTTCTGGATGGTTCCATCATGACCATTTCAGATGCTACATGGCCGGGATTCACACCCGACCTGATCAGCATAGCACTGGTTGTTGCCATACAGGCCAAAGGAAGCGTGTTGATTCATCAGAAGATGTTTGAAAGCAGGCTGTTTTTTGTGGATAAACTTATAGATATGGGTGCCCAGATCATATTATGCGATCCGCATCGTGCCACTGTTATTGGATTAAACCGTCAGCAAAAACTTCGTGGCATCCGTATGAGTTCCCCTGATATCAGGGCCGGTGTTGCTTTGCTGATTGCAGCATTATCAGCCGAAGGTATAAGTATTATTGATAATATTGAGCAAATCGACAGAGGATATCAAAATATAGACGGCCGGTTGCGTTTGCTTGGTGCAGAGATTAGACGAATATAAATTCAATTAACCCTATGAAGAGATCCTTTTTAATATTGGTTACCCTATTGCTTTTGTTGTTGAACACGAAAATAACCCCCTGCCAAACCAACCGGGACATTGGCACCTATATTGGGAACATAGCGCCCAACGTTACACTTTCGAATCCTGATGGTGAAAACATCAGCCTTGCTGATCTAAAGGGAAATATAGTTTTGGTCGATTTCTGGGCTTCCTGGTGCAGGCCCTGTCGGCATGAAAACCCATCAGTTGTAAAAGCTTATAACGATTATAAAGACAAGAACTTCAAGGATGCAGAAGGTTTCAGGATTTTCAGCATTTCGCTGGATAAAAATGCAGATGACTGGAAAAATGCAATAAAAGCAGATGAACTAACCTGGAATGAACACGTTAGTGATTTGCTAGGCTGGCGATCGGCAATTGCCAAAAAATACAAGGTGAGATCAATACCCATGAATTTTCTTCTGGATAAAGATGGGATAATCATCGCAAAAAACTTAAGAGGTGACATGCTTGAGCATACCCTGAACAACCTGGTTGATGAATAACCGAGTTGGAATATTTCAGCACCTGTTACCCCTGGCCTTCATAAGATTAATAAAGTAATGTATAATGGGCCTTGCTACCCAACCCATATTTATTGCGATCGGTCATGATTTATCATGTGACAATTTGACGCTTGGTAGCATAATGGCAAATATTTTGTAAAATCGTCATACTTTAAAAATGAATGACAAAATATTAAAATTAAGGAGAGAAGAAAATGGTTGAGAATAAAAATAAGATAGAGTCCGAAGATACTGAAAACGAGAAAAAAACTTTAGAGAACATGGACAGTAAAATGGGTGCAGGATCAGGGAAGCAGACAGTTGGCAAGAAAAAATCCAAATCTAAAAAAATCAAAAATGAAGTAACGGATTACCAGGAAAAAATTGATGAACTGGAATCGAACCTTGCCGAATTAAATGATAAATATTTGCGTCTTTTTTCGGAGTTCGACAATTATAGAAAAAGAACAATGAGAGAGCATTTGGAACTGATAAAAAATGCTTCCCGGGAATTAATCACGGATCTGCTACCGGTACTTGATGATTTTGAACGTGCCATAAAGTCGATGGGGGCAAATGGGGATTTTGATAAAATTACAGAAGGCATACTATTGATTTACAATAAATTTAAGAATATTTTAATTCGGAAGGGTTTGGAGGAAATCAAAGCGCTCGGTGAGGTGTTTGATACTGATTTCCATGAAGCAATAACCAATATTCCGGCCCCTTCAGAGGATTTAAAAGGCAAGGTTGTAGATGAAATCGAAAAAGGTTATTTATTGAACGGGAAAGTAATCAGGTTTACCAAAGTTGTTGTAGGACAATAATATCCGCATTACATCAGCTTAAAAGCAAGAAAAATGGCTACCATGACAAAAAGAGACTATTACGAGGTACTTGAAATCACCAAAGATTCAGGTGAGTTAGAAATCAAAAAAGCCTATCGAAAACTGGCGCTCAAGTACCACCCCGATAAAAATCCGGGCGACAAACAATCGGAGGAAATGTTCAAGGAGGCTGCAGAAGCCTATGAGGTTTTGCGTGATCCTGCCAAACGGGAACGTTACGACAGATTCGGTCACGCAGGAATGGGAGGACAGGGCAGCGGATTCGGGATGTCGATGGATGATATTTTTTCGAATTTCGGTGATATATTTGGAAGTGCATTTGGTGGATTTGGCGGCGGTTTTGGTAGCAGTACACGACGTAGAAGGGTTAACCGTGGCTCAAATCTCAGGGTAAAAGTTAAACTTACTTTGGAGGAAATTGCGAGTGGTGCTGAGAAAAAAATCAAAGTTAATAAGTATATAAAATGTGACACCTGCTCCGGCTCCGGTGCAAAAAACGGGTCGGCATACAATACCTGCAATACCTGTCGTGGCAGTGGCCAGGTTACCCAGATCACCAATACATTTTTAGGCCAGATGCAAACGACTACAACATGCCCATCATGCGGTGGTGAGGGTCAGACAATTGCATCAAAATGTATCTCGTGTGGCGGTGATGGCATTGTTAAGGGCGAAGATGTGATGAGTATTAATATTCCTGCCGGTGTGGCCGATGGCATGCAACTCTCAGTTAGCGGTAAGGGAAATGCCGGAGCGCGTGGTGGAATAAATGGTGATCTTATCGTTTTGATCGAAGAGATTGAACACGATGAACTTATCCGCGATGGGAACAATTTAATTTTCGATACCTATATTTCCTTTCCCGATGCAGTAATAGGTTGCTCCATTGATATTCCGACTCTCGATGGAAAAGCCAGGGTAAAAATTGATCCGGGAACCCAGAGCGGAAAAGTATTGCGGCTGAAAGGAAAAGGGATTCAGCACCTCGAATCGTACGGACGGGGCGATTTGCTGGTAAACATTAATGTGTGGGTACCACAAAACCTTTCAAGGGAAGAGCGTACTACACTGGACAAGCTGAACCAGTCGCCAAATTTTGCCCCAAGTCCTGAAAAAAGCCAGAAAAGTTTCTTTCACAGGATGAAGGATATGTTCCAGTAATTTGTCGCGGTATCATAAACTATTGTCGTTGATTTGTAATCCTGATTATTATTGATTTGAGCGTATGGATTTAAGATTTTAAACTCCTCGTGAAATAAATGTTACTTTGGACGCGACGGAACCTGATTCGTTCGTCGCACAAAGAAACTACAGCTCTTTATTAGCAAAAAAGAAAACTACATAGATCTTGTGCATTAATCAATACAGCCCGATATGGTAGCATTAAAAGTGGTTAACGTAAGTAAAAGATACTCCGGACACCAGGCTTTAACAAAAGTGAGTATTGATGTCCCGAAAGGCAGTATTTTTGGCTTGCTTGGCCCAAATGGTGCCGGAAAAACCTCACTGATCAGGATCATTAACAATATTACTGCTCCCGATGAAGGCCAGGTTTATATTAACGGCATGAAACTGGCGCAGGAGCATGTATCGAAAATTGGCTACCTGCCTGAGGAGAGAGGCCTTTATAAAAAAATGAAGGTCGGAGAGCAGGCCCTTTACCTGGCTCAGTTAAAGGGATTAAGCAAATCCGAGGCTCTCCAGAGTCTAAAAATATGGTTTGATAAGTTCGACATCGGATCGTGGTGGAATAAGAAGGTGGAGGAGCTCTCCAAAGGTATGCAGCAAAAAGTGCAGTTTATTGTTACAGTCATACATAATCCAGACCTGCTTATTTTTGATGAACCCTTCAGTGGGTTCGATCCCATTAATGTAAATCTACTTAAAGAGGAAATTCTGCAGATAAAAAACAGGGGAGGCACCATCATCTTTTCCACACACAACATGGCCTCGGTTGAAGAATTGTGCGACCATATTGCACTGATCGATAACTCCAAAAAGATTCTTGACGGAAAGATGTCGGAAATAAAGGAAATGTACAAAGAGCATATTTATGAACTCGTGTATGTAACTTCTGATCTTTCATTAAATGACAAGCTTCCACCTGGTTATAATCTGATTACCGAAAATCAGGATAATGGTTTGTCAAAAGCCAGGATAAAACTACCCGGGAATGTTTCGCCCAATGAATTGCTGAATTGGGCCATCGGATTGGTAGAAGTTCATGCCTTTACTGAAATCCTCCCAAGCATGAATGATATTTTTATCTCGAAAGTGCAACAAACCAAATCCCATCTTTAAAGCCTGCCGGTATGAATAAGATATCTTTAATCATCAAACGTGAGTACCTGACAAGGGTTAAAAAAAAGTCGTTTATCGTGATGACAATCCTGGGTCCAATCCTAATGGCTTCCATCTGGGTAGTTCCGCTTTACCTTGCCAATCTCTCTGGTGATATCAAGACTATACAGGTAATAGATGAGACACACCTTTTTAAACACAAGTTTACCAATACGGATGAGTTCATCTTTGTACCCATCCAAATTGAATTGGAGACAGCCAAGGCAAATCTGGCCACAAGCGGGGATTACGCATTGTTGTTTATCCCAAAAACACAGCTCAGCCTGCCAACAACCGGTATTTTATATTCCTCCCGGCAGCCCTCCCTGGATGTAAAAAGTTACATCCGCAACGTGATGAAAAAGGAGATCGAGCGGCTTAAACTTGAAGCCTCAAATGTAGATCCCGAAATTCTTGAATCGGTTAAAACCTCGATTACCCTCAATACCCTGAAAATCGATACAAAAGGAAATGAGGAAAAAAGTTTCACCGAAGTCAGTATCGTTCTGGGTGCCTTTTCAGGAATAATGATTTACATGTTTATCTTCATATTCGGCGCACAGGTAATGCGGGGTGTGATCGAGGAAAAGTCGAGCCGGATCGTCGAGGTGATCATTTCTTCGGTAAAACCGTTTCAACTGATGATGGGAAAAATCATAGGCATTGCCCTGGTTGGGCTTACCCAGTTTCTGCTCTGGATATTCTTGACTTTTTTAATTGTATCAGTATTTCAAATTTCGATGGCAGATAAGAATATGCTCACAAAATCTGAAAAACACTATACTGCTCAGGATAAATTGTTGAACGCTGATCAGTTAAAAGAATTTTCAGAAAAGATGAATGAAAAAGACGATATAAATATCCAGATCCTTGAAGCGGTAAATTCAATCAATTACGGTGCTATGATCGGATCATTTCTATTCTTTTTTCTTGCCGGATACCTGCTGTATGCTGCATTGTTTGCGGCCATTGGCTCTGCTGTCGACAGTGAGGCCGATACCCAGCAATTTATGTTTCCGGTTACCATCCCGTTAATTTTATCTATCGTATTAACGCAATTCATCATACAAAATCCTTATGGCGCGGTAGCCTTCTGGTTTTCGATGATCCCACTTACTTCACCGGTTATTATGATGGCAAGGATACCCTTTGGGGTCCCCTACTGGGAAATTGCACTTTCGATGAT
>JABMQA010000212.1 GCA_013203545.1 Bacteroidota bacterium | reverse complement strand
GACGTGGACGTCCGCGACAGCTGTACGTATTGATGAGAGTGTCCGAGCCACCAGGGTGACCCGAACGAAAAAAATCCTTTATACCAGCTGGGTTAATCAAATTTCACTTTTTTAATATATTTAGCCAGAATAATACCCATGATAACAAGCAGCAATATCATCGATAATAAACTCCATTTCAATATTAAAAGCTGTTGATGAATTTTCTCAAGTTTTTCCATGCTTTCTTGATATGGCTTCTTGATTCTATTCATTTCTTCTTGTATATTATTCTGCCTTAGGGATATTATATCAAATTGTAATTCTGACAAAGCTCTCTCAGTATAGGATATGTTTAAAATTTCTAAAAATTCAGCACTAATTTCTTGGGGAGGGGGTTTAGGAAAAAAAATCGAATTTCCACTAAATGGCCAGTTAAAGCTTCTGGACCATCCACATTGACTGGCTATCATAAATGTATCATCATATTGGTTGGCATAGATTAACCAAATTTCCGTTTTATTTGGCATAATGGAACAATCAGCAACGATAAATTGAACTGTATCATTCAATATTCCTTTAAATGTTTCATAAACTGCAAATTCAAAACTTGTGTCGTTTTTCTCAATTACCTCGCCAAGAAAAATAAATTCCGAAGAATTGTATTCCATTAACTTAGTAATTGATTTACAATCGCAACTATATGATCTAATTATTATTAGACCTAATAAAATAAATAATATCGCTCTCATTTTTTTAAGAGTTTTAATCGTACAATGTTTGATATTTATCGAAGTTTGATTGATATGGTTGGGGCATTCTTTGTACGCCAACCTCTCTATAATAACGTGTCCACAACAAATCTACAGTGTGTTGTTTAAACCTCAGTGTGGAACCTTGCCAATATGCACTCTCAATTGATGCTTCATACGCTTTATAATGAGTTGTTGTCATATTGTAGCCCATAATTCCGTGACCATAAACTTCATGCATTATTATTGCTCGGATATTATCAGCAGTTATTTCATAATCGGACATTGCAAAATTAACATGATATTATCCTTCCTTAAAACCTAAATATCTAACATTACCTGTTGGATCATCATCAAAAGTGAAAACAAAATTATCTTTTGACATTATTTGGCCATTCGGAAATTCCATTTCATCAACGGACTCATAATAAAAATCCTGTGCAGGCTTGCCATCTCTCCCGCCTATATCCTGCGCCTGCGCCATCAAATGATTAAACATCATCACATAGGCCCCGGTAACGGCACCGTTGGCAAATTTACCACCTCCCAGTTTCTCGGCAGTCCCACCAATAACTACACTCAAAGCTATTTTTTCTGCTATTTTCATGTTAGGACTATTTGCCATACTACTTCCTGCCAGCGAAGATACAAAACCTGGAATAAACCCGTGTTCGAATTTTCCTCCCTGGGCCAGCCGCATGGTTCCGTTAAACACCGCATGGGCCAGCGCCCTTTTCAGCTCACGGGCAGTACCTTTCAGCTTGTCGAAATAGGCGCCAATTCCTTGTGTTGCATTCATACTAATGACACTCATCCCGAAGGTTTGTACGAAGTACCCGTAAAGATCGACCGCTTAACATTGCGAACCGCAAGGCGGGACGACGAAGCAAACTGTTGACATCAATGTCTGTTGTTAGTTATATGCAATCAATCAACAAAGTTCATGGTGGTTGGCCCGGACGTGGACGTCCGTTCGAGTGAACGGTTGGATTATTGAGTCGCGGATTGCAAATCCGCGCCAGTGAGGGGTGCTTTCTGACGGGGGCGTTTTAACCGGTGGGGTTCCCGGCAGGTAAGGGATGCAAGCCTTGACGTAGGAAAGGATGGCGTCCCTGGCTTACTGTTTTAATGCAAATGGACTTTACTGGCAGTGGTGCTTGTCACGGAAGTGGATGTCCGCGACAGCAGTACGTATTATACCAATGGCAAAGCCGGATTTGTAATCCAAAGCCGAAGCAATTCAAAAATATCCGATTTCAATAAATCACATTGTTTCTTTCCGGTTACCTTCATCAATCAATATTTGTTTTAGCAACAGTCTTTGCGAGGAGCCCTACCTAAACGGGGATTATTGATTTTTGAAAGGTTAAATGGACCTGGATTACAAATCCGGGGGAGCGAGGACACAGCTTGAGGTTCGCATACCTGCTGAGAATGAATGATTAGCTCGGACGTGAACGACTGATCCAGCTGGAGAGACTAGGGTAATTTTAATTTTGTTAACATCAAATTTTCTAACCACAAATTATACACATCTGTTTTTTCTCTATAAAAAATAAATATTTCGTTATGTGATTTTGATAAAACTATATTCTTAATATGACTTGTTAGGCCAATATTTAAGTTCTGTTTGTATTCGGATGATAGTTTGCCATCTTTATATGTAAAGTATTCTAGTGTTGACAAATATGTTTCATTGTTCTTGTAAATAACAATGAAACTACCTTCAGAAAGCAATTGATGATCGTAAAAATAAATACGCCCACTATTATTAAATAGTTTTTCATAAATAAGTTTTCCACTGGTATCAACTAATGCAAAAATCCTTTCGTAGGATATCATTTCTATTGGAACAAATATTTGGAATCTATAGTCCGAACTGTCTACCTTTATTATTTCTTTAGTTCCTAAGCAAATAAAGTAATTATTAAGCGTGTCATATATTACATCATCAATTGTACCTTTAAAGTTAAAACATACCTCATTTTTTATTGTATGCCCCTTTGAATCAATATAATTCAATGCGTAATTAAACCGTTTTTCGGGTTTGTAATAATTTTCACTTGTTACGATTTTTGGTATCTCACAGTTTAAAGCTGGTGATCCTGGTTCACTTAAATCAATAAAACTATATAAATCGTCCTTGTTTTCGATTTTATTAATAAGAATTTCCTTATTTAAATCATTTCGTTTGTGTAAAATTTTATCATATTCAACCGAACCGTGTTTACTATCGAATTTAACAATTTTTGTTGTTAATGATTTATCATACCGATGATTTAAGGCACACCGTTTCCCAATTAAAATGATATCATCTTCTGTAGTAAGTGAAATGTTGCCAGGTATAATGTTGCTCACATAGTTCCATAAAATATTCATATCCACATCTATCTTCACGATTATCGAAAAACTATGACAATATAATCCATCACCCCCACTTATGAGCATTACATAACTTGAATCAGGAGTCATTAGCACTTGCCAAAGAATAACTGATTTGTACTCATCAAATTTTTTTTTGCTTAAGATATTACCATAATAATCAGTACGTAGAGCAAAAACACGATCAAAATCTTGATTTAATAGACTTTTTATTGGAAGCGTATTTGTAGTGCCAAATAACAGAAATCCATTTCCGGTATCAAATGCGTAAGTATAATGAATAATACAACTTTCTTCAATAAAGAAAGTTTCCTGAGGTTTAGTAGCGATTGACGTTAAACAGAAAACAAATAAAAACGCTGATATTTTAATTCTCATTAAATTTAATTTACTGTTTATCATAAATTTAAACATAATCTGTCTTAATATGGTATATCCTCAGTATCTTTTCTGCGCGTCCCTGTAAACTGTTGGGTAAGATACCCGGCTAACCTATTCCCATGAATACTTACCCTTTTTACATTATTAATACTACCCTTAAAAAAATTGTGCGCTATCCAGGTGAATTTACCGCCCGGCCCACTTACATCTATAAAATATGTCTGGGATGAATAGTTTCCACCAGCAGTAGTAGTTAAGACTCTATGGCTATTTTTTATTGTTGAACCATCAGAACCATTTACTATAGTTCCATCCAAATAAACGGATACACCGGTTACATCCACATTGAATGATGCGAAATTTAAATAACCACCTTCCGAAACATAAAACTCAAAATAGACATTTTTAAAATTAAAAAAATTACCGGTTCCTGAATATGTACCACCAGCCCCATCAAACATAAAGAAATCTTCAATTTTAATT
>JABMQA010000211.1 GCA_013203545.1 Bacteroidota bacterium | reverse complement strand
CTAATTTAATAGGTATATTCACCCTGCTTGTCGGGCTTGAGCTGGTTTTAGGTGTGGATAATGTGCTGGTTATTTCAATCTTTGTCGGTCGTTTGCCAAAAGAATTGCAAAACAGGGCCCGTCTCGCTGGACTGGGAGTCGCCCTTATCGCCCGTATCATCATGCTTGTTATTGTAATCAGCCTGGCACAACTGACCAACCCGCTTGTGTACGATTTTTCAGTCAGGGATCTCATATTGTTTTTTGGTGGTCTGTTTTTAATCTACAAGGCTGTCAGGGAGATCCATCATACCGTTGAACTGAAGGAGGAAAATGATGCCACCTCCGGAAAATCTATCCGGTCAGGGTTCTGGATGATCATTTCCCAGATCGTTTTACTTGACATTGTTTTTTCGGTTGATTCGGTAATAACTGCCGTTGGTCTTACCGACAATATATGGGTGATCATAATTGCCGTGATCGTATCCTTTGTAGGTTTGCTGTTTTATGCAAAACCGGTGGGCGATTTCATCATAACCAATCCTGCAATAAAAATTTTGGCGCTTGCATTTCTTATTACCATTGGCGTTACCATATTTATTGAGGGTTTGCACCAACATATTCCCAAGGCATATATTTATCTTCCAATGGGGTTCGCACTGGTTATCGAACTGCTACAGATGAGGTATGAGCACAATAAAAACAAAAGCCGCAGGAATTCACCTGACGGCTTTTGAGCAGTTTAACCTATGAAAAAACTATATGGTTGGTTTGATAAGATATTTATTCAGAAACTCGAGGATTTTACTGTTGGCCTCGATCTGATTTTCTTTTTTCACAAATCCATGTCCCTCATCCTCAAAAAGCACGTATTCTACCGGAACACCATTTGCCCTGGCAGCTTCCACTATTTCATCCGATTCAACCTGAAGCACCCTTGGGTCCTGCGATCCCTGAAGAACGATCAATGGTCTGACTATTTTATCAGCGTGGAATAAAGGTGAAATACGGTACAACCTAACCGAATCAGTGGCCGGATCACCCATTTCCTTATACAGGGCTTCCCGGTATGATTCCCACCATGGTGGAATACTCCTGAGTGTGCGAAGCCAGTTGGTAACGCCAAATTGGTTTACGCCCACAGCAAATGCATCAGGTTTGCTTGTGAGTGCAGCCATTACCATAAATCCTCCATACGAACCGCCAATGATACCTATCCTTTCAGGATCAACCTTCCCGGTTTCCGTAAGAAAATCCTTCGCATAAATACAATCCATCAAATCACCTTCACCATGTTGTTGGTCATCCAAACGGTAAAATGTTTTACCATATCCGCTGCTACCACGGTTGTTAACAGCTATTACAGCATAACCGTGGTTAACAAGATACTGTATCAGCGGGTTATAATAGAGTGTTGACTGGCCTCCCGGACCACCATGAACATAAACCAGAGCCGGAACCTTCTCCATCGGGCTTGCCTGATACGGCATATATAAAATCGCGGGTATTTCCAGGCCATCAAACGATTTATACCTTACAACCTTACCTTCTACCAGGTCATCCGGCTGAATCTCCGGATTGAGTGTATTAGTAAGTCGCTTAACCTCTTTTGTATTGAAATTGTAAACATACAAATCGCTGGTGGATTTTGATGAGCCTGCCGAAAAACTCATCATTTTTTCGCTTCTCGAAATACGAACGGATGAAATTTCACCGGCTTCAATATCGGGAAAATCAACCGGTGTCATTGTTTTAGCTAAAAACAGCCTGATTTTTGTTTTTCCGTCTTCATTCACACCAATCACAAGATACTTTTCATGGTAGGAAAAATAAGCATATGAAACATCCCAATCCTCTGCATACATCTTCTCCTTCCCGCCGGTTTCAATGTTGTACTTCACTAAATATGTAAATTCGCCGCCTTCATCAGTTAAATAAAAAAAGTATTTATTGTCGAGACTGAAATCTGTTGCGCCATAACTCGATGTTGGTTTTTCCGGGGAAATGGCAACCTTTTCATTTGTAGTCCTGTCGTACAGATATAAATGATTGGCCGATGCCGTGATCGATTTTGATAGCGCGAGAAACCTCTTATTGGGTGAAAGGGTTGAAATATCATACGCTTCTGTGTTTTCAAATAAAAGCTCTGGTTCGAATTCAGCCAACGGCATTTCATATAAATCCATGAAACTCTGATCACGTTTGTTGTTGGTAAAGAAGAAGCTCTGCAAATCCTGGGCCCAGCCATAGTATGAACTGCGTGCTTCGGCTCCAGGTGTCAAATCCTTTACTACTCCGTTTTCATCACGCATATAGATATGATACACCTCATTTCCGTTATTGTCACTTCTAAAAAGTATGCGCTTGTCGTTGGGGAAAAAGGATATGGCAAATATCGAACTTGTATCCGAGTGCGTCACGGGCTCAGGAGTACCGCCATTTACCGATAGGGTGTATGCATTGTAAATTCCGGACTGGTTGCTGGTGAGTAACACAAGTTTGTCGTCATACGAAAATGAACCACCTCCAATCCTGGTGTTGTTCATAAATTGCTCGATGGTGTATTGCTTGACATCTCTGGGCCGG
>JABMQA010000022.1 GCA_013203545.1 Bacteroidota bacterium | reverse complement strand
TTCCTGCCTGAGTTCAGGAATGGAATCAACATATCTGATTACCTCCAACATCCCGGTCCAGTAGGAATCATTTTCAAAATTTTGCACATATTTCTGCCTGAAATCGGTCCAATGCTTTGCGTAGCTGAAAACGCTCATAAAAGGCGTGAATACATGTTCGAAATGTTTTACGCCCAGATCCATGGCTGTGGATATCGTGACAATGTTAATATCGATATGGCCAAAGATATTCATCCCCAGGCTATCCGCCGTTTTTACGATGCTTTTCATATCCGGTTCGCGCAGTCGCCAGTATAATTTTATGTACCTGATTCCCCTTTCATAGTATTCCAGAACTTTTTTTGCGCCATCCTGAGGATCTTTAACCTCCACATGACCGGGGTAAGGTTCGCGTTCTTCGTCCGAAATGATGGCCGCCCCGCAAATGTACAGGTTGGGGAAATCAGGCGAAGGATTGTTTTGCCATTCCAGCGACACGTCCATCCAGTTTTCAGAGTGCCCGGCATCCCTTACCGTTGTAATACCATAGGGCAGGTATTCCCTCGTCAGTCTGTTTTTGTAAACCGGAATGGAATCCGGATGCAGGGTATCGGGTGCACTTTCGTAGTCACCGATGATATCAGCGAGGTGTATGTGGGTATTAATAAAACCGGGGGTGACCAACCTGTTATTTCCTTTAAGTAATCGCACGGCATTTATCTTTTCACCGGCATCCACAATGGCGGCGATGGTATCTGAATTGATTAAAATGGTTTTATGCACTGCAACCATTTTGGTTTCCGGATCGAATAATTTTACATCTTCAATGGCCAGGTCAAACGTACAGGAATTATTGCATGACCAAAAAGAGAATAGCGTAGAAAATAGGAGTGTGAATATGAAGATGAATTTTTCTATGTAGGTTTTTTCGGTCATGAGATTCGTTTGATGGTGTGTCCTAAAAAACAGGTGGAATTTACCCTTTAATTCGGGGTATACTGATTTTGTGTTCATTAATTCCATTTGCCAATATCGCTCGTATGGGGCATTCCGCTTCGGTAGCTATCATATTTATCCAGCTGCATCACATCCAATTAAATTGTAATGCTGCTGGCTTCTTGTCCAACCTTCTTTTTCTCCAATTCTAATTTTAAGCCAGTACTGTCCATTTTTGAACTTATCTTGTAATGTCGTATCACGACTTGATAAAATTATTCTTTTCGATTTTTTAAAATCTGTAAAAGTTGAGTCAACAATTGCAATATTGCTTAATCTTATTTCCATGTTTTCGATTATGTCAACTGAAATAAACGAAGGTTCTGCACTAAATATATCGTCAACTATTTCGATTTTTTTAGTTTCTCTGGCAGTTTTAATACTGTCATTAACCGAAAATATTAAATACTTTCCTATATGATTAATTTTCAAGGAATCTACAATTAAATTTAGTTCGTTTTCTGTATCCAAAAGTAGCAATGGGACAATTACGCCAAAATATCCTGTCCAATAGATGCCTTTTATTGTATCTCCATTGGTTTCAAATCTACCATCTATATGATAGTAATCCGAACTTTTTACGGTATTCTTTTCAAATTGTACGAAGGTTATAGTATTATTGCCGGGAGCAGAAGGTAAATAATCAAAATCAAACCTTGCAAGCCTTCGAGAAGTTTCAGAAAACATCTCTTTATAATTTACCTTACAAAAACGGCTGAACCCTTTATCAATATCTCCATTTTTTATATCCCTCGTTGTAAAACCAGAATATTTAAATAATTCTGACTCAACTTTGCCATCTATTCTTAGTAAAATACTTATAGAAGTCTCATTAAAATCGTAATGGCTATCAAGTTTAGCAATACGGTTTACAACCTCATATTTTGTTCCTTCAATGTTGAAATTATCAAGAGAATAATCAAATAAATGAAATGACGCAACATAATTGGGATCATCAGAATACCTGATTTTTGGAGTTTGATTGTTGATTTTATCAGTACTTGACGTATCCAGGGTATTATTCAATATTTGAATAGTTTCTGGACTCTTATTAATACATGAAGAAAGGATGCAGATAAATATTAAAAGTTTTTTTATCATGTTATTTTTTATAAAATCCATTAAGGCGCTTTCATCGTGGGTTCATTTTTTTAATACACCAAATGTATGAAAAAAAATCAATTCAGGTAATTCCCTAAGTTGAATGTTTATAAACACAATACTTCAAACGCTGCCAACGCCATTCCTTCGGAAAAAACAGGAAACAAACCAGCATGGTCAATTTGTAAACCAGAAACCAGTAACTTGTAACCAGCAATTCCCTTAGATCCAATGCTTCCTAATCAATATAAATCTTCATGGCACAAAAAAAAGCACCCCCGCTTTTGCAGGAGTGCTTCCCATTTAAGGTTCAGGATACAAGCTAAGGTGTTAACAATATTTTTTCCTGGTAACTATTGCTATCAGTCGTTATCTTCAGGAAATAGATTCCGGTATTCAGATTGGAGGTATTCGGTTAGGTTTGCCTGCAATTCAAAATTATCCGATTATCCAGGATTGTCTGGCCTGTGGTATTAATTACATGCCGGGAAAGAAACTTCGAAGGCATCATTTGTTAATACAAAATAGGCCTTGCCCGGTGCAAGCAATTGCAGGGATGATATCCCATAAATCGGCCAGTAAGTATTGCTGCCAGCCACCTCTTTTATCATTATGAGTTTATCGGAATGCTGGCTAAAGAGCTGATCAATCTGAACATTACATTCGCTTAGCACCGGCATGATGTTCCATCCTGCTGCCATTGGTATGATTTTATCTGCCTGTTTAATGCCCGTGAAGGGGATACTTATTTCACCACTGGTTTTCAGGACATACCCTTGCTGTGGTTGCCAATTACCAATGGTATTTACAGCTTGCTCTGGCCAGTATATCTGGTTAAGGTTGGATAGAATAACCATTTCATTCACTACGGTTTCAAAAATATCCTCAACATTCTGTTCAAGTGGAATCAGATAGGATGAAATACCTGACCAACCTTCTGCAATCTGGATGTTCTGTTCGGTTACTTCAGGGCCCATGATCCCATGTGGTCCGGCCCCCTGAGGAATGTATCCGTGACATACGGCACAGTTGTTCAATGTACCGGCATAACCTTGCAGGCTGTGGTTCTGTATATTGTCCCGGTCGAGTGTGGAGGGGACAATTGCATGAGGTGAGCCATGACAACTGCTGCAATACAAACCTCCATGCCCTTTCGACATGCGATAAAGCTTTCCTGGTTCCTCGGCATACTGTGGACCATGACAACTTACTGCTCCACAACTGGGCTCTT
Source organism: Bacteroidota bacterium (assembly GCA_013203545.1). Classification (GTDB taxonomy): domain Bacteria; phylum Bacteroidota; class Bacteroidia; order Bacteroidales; family 4484-276; genus JABMQA01. Next base: position 3,410 of record JABMQA010000022.1, on the reverse strand, counting down.
CCAGCCAGGGTTCGCGACCTTCCTTAATAGATTCAGCAACCTGTTCCATATCACCATGACAATCCTGGCAAACCATACCTGCTGCATGCATTACGCCGCGCTGACACTGGGTGTTGGAGCCGGGATGACATTTATAGCAGTTGTTGGTTTTGTCCTTATGTTTATCATGAATAACTTCCGAAAGTGATCCAAGGCCTGGAGTTCCCGGCGTTCCCAGGGCATTGGAAGAATGGCATGATGCACACAAAATAGGTGTATTGTTTGGGTCAAAACCTCCGTCATCACTATGCATATTTAAAATATTTGATTCACTGGTGTGGCATCCTGCACTTACACAACCAATCTCATTGGAAACCGGGATTACATTTTGGGTGGATGCCAATAAATTATCATTCGTATCAAATGCTTTAATAAGCGCCATTTGAAATGGGTCCTCTGTAACCAGGTTGTCATCAGTAAAAGGTGTGATAGGTACACCTTCGATGGTAAATGAATTACCAATGGCTTCCATCTCTCCGGTCAGGCCTGCACCAGTCAGTCCAATGTTGTCGGGTAAATTAACCCCGAATAATTGATCTTCATAATCCCAAAAATTAGTTTTTCCAACAGAGTAGGTATTTCCGGGAATTTCGTAGGTAAGTGTGATACCGTTTGTAACAACATCGGGCCAACTGGTTTCATCACCTTTCCTGATGACCTGCGCGATAAGGTTGTTATAGGGTGGCAGGACCACTATTTTTGAAAAGTCCTGGTTGGCACAGTGCATCCCGAGATCATTCCAGGTCAGCACCACATACTCCTCTTCGCCCGAAGGTTGAGGTGAATAACCATGGGGGCCGGGGCCTGATGGGGTGGTTCCATGACAAACTTCACATTCCCTTAAAATACCTGCATATCCCTGAAGCCCGATATTCTGAATGTTGTCGCGTTCGAGGGTCGATGGAACCAGTGCATGGGGTGAACCATGACAGGTACTGCAATACAGACCACCATGACCCTTTGACTGGCGGTACAGTTTGCCCGGTTCTTCGGCATACTGCGGGCCATGGCATTCGATTGCTCCGCAACTGGGCTCTTCCAGCCAGGGTTCACGTCCGTCTTTTATTGATTGAGCCACCTGTGCCACACTTCCATGACAATCCTGACACACCATACCTGCTGCATGCATTACCCCACGCTGACACTGGGTGTTGGGGCCCGGATGACATTTATAACAATCGTTGGTCTTTTCACTGTGTTTGTCATGGATGACTTCCGAGAGTGATCCCAGACCTGGAGTCCCGGGAGTTCCCAATGCATTGGAAGAATGGCATGAAGCACATAAAATGGGTGTGTTGTTTGGGTCGAATCCGCCTTCATCCTCATGCGCGTTTAAAATATCCATCTCGCTGCTGTGGCAACCCGAACTTACACAATTGATTTCATTTGAAACGGGAATTACATTTTGTGTTGAGGCCAGCAGGTTACCTGAGCCATCATAAGCCTGAATCAGTGCAAGTTGAAATGGATCCTCAGTAACAAGGTTGTTGTCGGTAAAGGGTGTTATCGGGACACCTTCGATAGTGAAGGAATTATCACGAATTTCCATTTCTCCGGTCAGGCCGGCCCCGGTCAGGCCAATATTATCGGGTAAATTTACCCCGAAAAGCTGGTCTTCATAATCCCAGAAATTTGTTTTTCCCACAGAATAAGTATTTCCGGGAATTTCATAACTTACCGAGAAGTCGGTGGTAATTACCTGTGGCATCGTATTGGCATCTCCCTTTTTAATGAGATGGGTTATTAGATTGTTGTAAGGAGGCAATACCACAAGTTTCGAGAAATCTTTATTGGCGCAGTGCATTCCCAGATCGTTCCATCCTATAATGATAAATTGATCATCTTTCGGACCATTTGATCCGCTTATCAATAGCAGTGAAAGTGCAAACATTGCAGGATAACGTAAAATATTGGTTTTCATAGTAATTGTATTTATTGTATTAATTATTGTAGTAACGAAATACCTGAATAAGAAAACAAAGTTAGCATTTCCACAAGGTAAAGTCAATATTTTCAGGTTATAAATACTCAATCTAAATAAATGTAAATAGTTCGATATGTTAAAATGGTGACAACATATTTTAACTCAACTCTTGATTTGCAATAAAAAATGTTGTATTTTTAGCCCTTTCTTACATTATCAAATACAACAAATTATGAAAACAAAGTTCTTATGTCCACATTGTCATGCCCACCTTAGGATAAGGGAAAATATAATATTCAGGGTCGTAACCAGGGAACACCAGAAGGGGATTTTACTACTAAATCCCGAACTCGGCAACTATTCCTATATCAGTGCGCCCGATATTAAGTTTGCAAATGGTGAAAAGCTGAACTTTTATTGTCCGGTTTGTTGCGAGGATCTAAAAGCCAGGAATATAAACATCAATCTGATCAATGTTGTAATGATCGACAATGAAGGTATTGAATATGATGTCTATTTTTCTTCGGTTGCAGGCGAGCATTCCACCTTTAAAATACTGAAGGAAGATATTGTTGAGCGATACGGAGAGGATTACTCGGCATACGTCAGTTATTTTTCCCAAAAGCTACGCAGTCAAATAGGCAGGCACGGTATTTAAAAATATTAAAAGACGATTTCATCACCATTTTTAACACCAGCTCCCTTACTTTGCCATGTCTGGTTATACTGTTCGATAATAACCTCATAGGTATCACCCATCGTTGAATGTCCGTCAGCCATCATAATGATATCATACCTGCGATCCAATGCGCCGCCAAATGAATTATTGATACACATATCTGTAGCAACGCCGCATATTATTATGGATCCAATATTGATTTCTGCCAGTTCTTTGTGAAGATCTGATCCCTGGAATGCGTTGGAGCTGGTTTTAAGGACCACCACATCCCCGTCATGAAAGCCAAGCCCCGGAACTGGTTGCCATTCATAGCTACCCTCTATAAGATTTGCAGATGTTGCCTGGGAATAAACAACATGCTTTCCCGCATCCCTTACCCGTTCAGCAAGTTGTTTAATGTTTGTGGTTATTTCGGCTTTGTTGAGGATCGGGAAGTCCGGATTTTCAAAGGCTCCGTTTTGCATATCAATGATGACAAACGCAGTATCGGTAAGTAAGATCGCTGAAACGGTATAATTCTGAGTTGTACCATTTTCAGCCGTCACGGTGTAGGTTACATCTGATGAAAAGTCCACCGGTACAAGTGAGCCGGGTTGAATGGATGCACCCTCCGAAATTTTAATTTTAGGTGTTAAATTACTAATGTTAACTTTTGCAGGAGCCTTTAAAGTCACAGTCAGATTTTGCTGATCAATGATCCCGTTAAGGAAAATATCATCAATCTCAAAAGAGTTGATTGTTTTTTCGGCCAGGTCGTATCCTGGATTG
>JABMQA010000210.1 GCA_013203545.1 Bacteroidota bacterium | reverse complement strand
GTATTTTAGCGCTTTCAATGCTAAGTGAAGATACCATCGAATCGCAGGCCGGGGTAACATTTTATGCGTTTTTTACAACATTTTTCCTGTTTGCCCGGAAAGAGAAAAACAAATTGTTTTCATAGAAATCAAAAATTGATATGGTGCAGAATGAGATTAAAAGTAAGGATTCCAGGAAATGGTATGTTCTTGTCAACCCCAATGCAGGTAACCGGAAGATAAAACAGGATTGGAAAAAAATAAATACGATGTTGGAGGACTCCTCCCTTCAGTTTGAACATGTATTTACAAAAGGGCCATTACATGCAATCGAACTTACCCTGGATGCCATAACAACCGGATTCAGGAAATTTTTGGTTATTGGTGGTGACGGCACCCTCAACGAAGTGGTTAACGCCTATTTTTTGCAGCAGGGGATCGATCCGTCTGAATTTCTTACCGGCCTCATTCCGGTGGGTACAGGCAACGATTGGGGCAGAATGTTTAAAATCCCGGTTACATATCAAGAGGCTATAAAGGTTGTAGAGAGGGGCAGGGTATTTACCCAGGATGTAGGAAAGGTGGTTTACCATGACAATGACATGGCAAAAACGCGTTACTTTATAAATATCGCCGGAATGGGATTTGACGCCCTGGTGGCTCAAAAAACCAACAAGCAAAAGGAAAAGGGTAAAGCCAGCGCATTCTCCTATTTCGCAAACCTGCTCACCAGCCTGTTTGAGTACAAGCCAAAAATCATTGGCCTTGATATTGACGGGAAAAAGTTCAGCTATAATACCTTTAGTATCACAGTTGGTATTTGCAGGTACAATGGCGGAGGAATGATGCAGTCGCCCAAAGCCATTCCCGATGATGGATTGCTCGATTTGACCCTGATTAAAAAGATCGGTTTTGCGACCATTATAGCCCAGCTTAAAAATTTGTACAGCGGTAAGTTTATTTCTCACCCAAAAGTAATGACGTACCGGGCCGAAAGAATAGCTGTCGATTCGGGTAAAGCCCCCTTTCGTATGGAAGCCGATGGTGAGAGCCTGGGCTCGGCGCCGTTTACGTTTACCATCCTGCCAAGAGCAATTAATGTAGTAATTGCCGAAAAGACCTTTTAGGCCCCATTAGGCTCCATAAGATGTCATCAAAAATGGTTTGTGCAGAATCACTCCTCCGGCGCAAACATAGGATCCCATGGTGGTAGCAATATGGGCTCGGTGTCAAGGATTTTAAGAATATCTTCAGCCACATACTTTTTTCTTATCACCAACCTGAACATATATTCATTAAACCACGCTTCCGTCATCACCAAAAACCCGTTGTATCCGGCTTTTGCCCCCCAACTGTTTTCAAGCAGCCACTTTCTGGTATTGCCATGCTCATCAAGGTCAACCGCAACCAGGGCCATACCATGCGACGATCCGCTTTCGAAAGTCTGGATACGTTCAGCCTTGTCCATTCCGAATTGTACACCAAACAGGTCATCATAATTGTAATTGTTCACATCCAGTGTGCCTTTATCGCGGTTCAATTGTTTGCCCACATCGCATGAAAAATACATGGCTTCATTGCCAAGAATGGAGTTTTTGGCAAACGCTTTTATGTCATCTGCAGGCAGGTTGATGTATAACCAGTTTCTGCCTTCGTACATGTGGCGGTCGTAATCGATTTCATATAGTTTGTTGAATTCGCGGCTGGGATCGTTCATGAACATTACATAATCGGTGAGGTCAACAGCCACAAAATCTTTGTAAAACGACATGGGTGTGTAGGATGTCAGGGTGGTAATGTCGCCGTTTGTCTTTTTATACCTCCAATTGAATTCGGCCGGTGGCTCGCCCAGGGAAAGCACCAGTATCCTGTAAATCTCGCCAAGCATCTCAACTTTTTGCTGTTGAAGTGCCTTTATTTTTTCACCATTGGCTTGCATCAGCCTCAGGTCTATGGCCTGTTCACGAAGCTTTCGCCTGAGTAATCTTGACATCCACCGGGTACTCTCGGTATTTTTGTTATCAGGCATAATATCGGCGGGTACCAGTCCATATTTCTCAATGATATCCACTACACCGGTCCATTGTCCGCCATCGCCGATCGGATTTTTAAGCAGCCAGTCAACGCGTTTGTCATCCAGTGGTTTATCAGCAGTTTGTATGATGCCTTCCAGAAAGAGGTTGGCCTTTTCGAGCTGATCCCAGAAAAACGGGTAGGTTTGGGACAGCTCAAAGCCCTCCATTTCATTCCTTTCGATAACCTGTATCCTCATCACATTCAATCCGGTGTAGAGCCAGCATCTGCCCGAGGATTTCTGATCTGTAATTCCCTTGGTATTAACTCGGTTAGAAAAATACATATCCACCTTGCCTTCATTGGCACGGTTCAGGGCCAGTTTCTGAATGTCATCATTGCTTATGGCATTGATAAGGGCTTTGGTGTTGGAATTGTAATCAACCGATTGTTTAATTTGATCCAGCATTTTGGGGGTAATGGTTCCCTCAGTATTCCTTTGCCCGGCTGTATTGATTGAAATGCTTAGAATACCCATCAGCATGGCGAAAAATTGTAAGTACTTCATTTTTTATGGTTTGTATTTAAATGAAACAGGCTGCCAATATTTGACAGCCTGTTTGAGTATTAACAAAAATTATTTTGCATAATTAATAGCCCTTGTCTCACGGATCACCGTAATTTTTACCTGTCCGGGATAGGTCATTTCGTCCTGAATTTTCTTTGACAGGTCATAGGAAAGGACGCCTGCCTGTTCATCATTTACTTTATCGGCACCTACTATCACCCTCAGTTCCCGTCCGGCCTGAATAGCGTAGGTTTTAACAACACCGGGGTATGAAAGCGCAAGATCCTCAAGGTTTTTAAGCCGCTGAATATAAGCTTCAACCACTTCGCGGCGTGCGCCCGGACGTGCACCGCTTATGGCATCGCATACCTGAACGATGGGTGCAATGAGCGTCTGCATTTCAACCTCGTCGTGGTGAGCACCGATGGCGTTGCATATTTCCGGTTTTTCCTTGAATTTTTCGGCCAGTTTCATGCCCAGCAAGGCGTGGGGAAGTTCCGATTCGCTATCGGGCACTTTGCCGATATCGTGAAGCAGTCCTGCGCGTTTGGCTTTCTTGGGATTCAATCCAAGCTCTGCAGCCATTGTGGCACACAGGTTGGCTACCTCCCGTGAGTGTTGCAAAAGATTCTGGCCATACGACGAACGGTATTTCATCTTTCCGATCAACCGTACCAGTTCGTGGTGAATTCCATGAATGCCCAGGTCGATGCAAGTGCGTTTACCGGTGTCGATAATCTCCTGCTCGATCTGTTTCTTGGTCTTGCTCACCACTTCTTCGATCCTTGCAGGGTGGATTCGGCCATCGGTAACAAGTTTATGAAGTGATAGCCTTGCTATCTCACGGCGAACCGGATCGAAGCCCGACAAAATGATGGCTTCGGGAGAATCATCGATGATTATCTCAATACCTGTGAGCGCTTCAAGGGTGCGAATGTTCCGACCCTCACGGCCAATGATCCTGCCTTTGATCTCATCGTTATCGATATTAAAAACCGATACGGTATTTTCGATGGTGTTTTCTGCTGCAGTTCGCTGGATGGTCTCTACAATAATTTTCCTGGCTTCCATGTTGGCAGTTAATTTGGCCTCTTCAATGATGTCCTGGATTTGAACCATGGCTTCATTTTTAGCCTCGTCTTTCAACATTTCACCCATTTGTGCCTTGGCCTCTTCGGCAGATAAACCTGCAATTTCCTCGAGTTGAGCTATTTGCTTGCTCATGAATTTGTCAAGTTCCTCCTGCTTTTTACTTACGATTTCGAGCTGTGTGCCTAGATTTTCGCGAATCGAACCAATCTCCTTTTCCTTCTTCCGGTACTCTTCAATTCGTTGATTTAATGCTACTTCCTTTTGTTTGAACCGGTTTTCATTCTTTTGAAGTAAATTGTTCCTTTCGTTAACAATTTTTTCGTGTTCACCTTTTAATTGCAGAAATTTTTCTTTTGCCTGGAGAATCTTCTCCTTTTTAATGACTTCCGCTTTCTCTTCGGCTTCCTTTAAGAGGTTGCTGCTTCTTCCTTCTAACCTCTTCTTGAGTACTGTTGTCGCAAGCAGCAGTCCCAGGGCTAAGCCAATAACCCCGATCCCGATCATGATAATTATTTGTTCCATTGTTCATCATTTATTAATCGGTATTTGTGGAAATGCTTGAAAAAAAAACCGCACTAATTAAAATCGGAGCTTAGTAAACCCCAATCCTTAATGGCTAGGGCTACCGCAAACTTCAAACTTCCAATGTTCCGGTATCGGAAATCCCGAAAAACGGGATTGAGGCCTGTTCTACGTAAACTGAGATCACCCTAAAGTTTATAATGTTGAGTTTACAAACTGTATTAAAATTAGTGCGGGTTAAATTTTAATTCCGGAGTTGTATTATAAGGTCTTTTTTGATCATTATTTCATGGCCATCCTAAAAATTGAATGGCTTAAAGGCCGGATAATGTGTCAACTCCAAATATTTTTCAAAGAACGATAAAACCTATTATTTTGACAATTTCTTGGACAATACCCTGTCAATATCTTCAAGTTTTTCAAACAGCTGGTTTTGCTGAAAATTTAACTGTTCATCGCTGAGCAATGTGTTGGTTGAATATTGTAATGCAGCCATAGCCAGCAAATCCTGCCTGTCTTTATGTTCATAAATCTCAGCATGTTGCTTGATAAAACTATTAACTTGTTCAGCTGCATCCCTTATTCTTTTTTCCTGTTTTCTGTCGATTGTTAATTTATATTCTCTTTCAGCAATTTTTACAGTTATCGAAAACTTTTCCATCCGGGTCTATGTCAATAAAATCTAATCGTTTAATAATCCAATACATTTGTCAATTTCCCGCAAAATGTCATTTATTCTGGCCTTTGCCTGGGTCTTACCATGACTTCCCTCAAATACCTTTGTGATTTTTATAATCTGGTTTCTGTAACTTAATTCTTTATTATTTTGTTTAATTGTTTCTAACTCCTCTTTTAATAATTTGTTTTCTTCTTTAAGAAGAACAATTTCATGTTCAACGTTGTTCAGGTGATTTACAATTTCTCTCGATTTAAATTCGATTCCACTAACAAGTGTTACAATATCTTTCATTAATTGCAATAATTCCTGTTACAAGTCAAACCTTACAAAATTAGTATTTTTTGAAAATAAACCGGATTATTTAATTATTATTTAAAAAGCATGTTTTTTTTTTCAATCTGAAATTTTAAAATTTTGCTTACATTTGTATGAAACTCCTCATTATGACCGAAGAATTCCTATACTACCTGTGGCAATACCAGCTATTAGAAAAAAATATCATCTGTTCAACGGGAGAAGATGTGTCCGTTGTAAATCCAGGTTCCAGAAACCATGATTCCGGTCCTGATTTTATCAATGCAAAAATAAAATTTTGCGATACCCTTTGGGTGGGAAACGTTGAGATTCATTTGAAGTCATCTGACTGGAACCACCACAAACATGATAAGGATGAAGCCTATTCAAATGTTATTCTGCATGTGGTTTTGCATGATGATCATAAAATATATGATAGCGGGGGTAATTTAATTCCTGCCATCGAAATAATGAACAGTTACAACGAGTTGGTGTATCAGAGGTACGAATATTTCCTTAAAAACAAAAATTGGATCCCATGTGAGAAAGACATCCTTGAAGTTGGCCAGTTGTCATTCAACTCCTGGCTCGAAAGAATTCTTGTTGAGCGATTTGAAAGAAAAATGAAGGAAACTGAAATGAAACTAAACTTTGGCCACAACAATTGGGAAGATGCATTTTACCAGGTCCTGGCCTCGAATTTCGGGTTTAAGGTGAATGAACAGCCCTTTTTGATGTTAGCAAAATCCTTACCTTTCATGATATTGCAAAAGCACAGGACCAGGTTGCATGAAGCAGAAGCATTACTATACGGGCAGGCTGGGATGCTGAATGAGACATTCGAGGATGCTTATCCAAATATACTTAAAGAGACATACACTTTTTTAAGAAATAAATTTTCACTTGTTCCTATCGGGAAACACCTATGGAAATATCTTCGGTTGCGGCCTTCCAATTTCCCTACTATCAGGTTATCGCAGTTTGCTACACTTTTTCATCATAACGACGGCCTCTTTTCGGCCGTATTGGATAGCTCAAATATCAACGAATTAACTAATTTGTTTGGGGTACCGGCATCGGATTATTGGAACAATCATTATGTTTTTGATAAATCAGCAAATTTCAAAGTCAAACATTTTGGGAAATCAGCCATTCACATCATCATCATCAATACCGTTGTTCAGTTTTTGTTTTTGTATGGAAAATATAAAAGAGACGGAAAATACCGTTCCAAAGCGATACAATTTCTTTTGGATCTGCCACCGGAGGAAAATGCAACCATCACAGGATGGAAAAATCTCGGTATTGTGCCGGTAAATGCCTTTGAATCGCAGGCTTTGCTTGAATTAAAGGGCAAATACTGCAACCTGAAGAAATGCCTAAATTGTACTGTTGGTGTGTCATTACTGAGGCCTGCGGGCAAATAGGGCCGATGTATCAGCTTCCATTTAATTTTTTGCTTTTCTGTTTCGGTAAGAATATTTATTATTGCAATAGGGAATAGATACAATGGTTGTGATTATTGTATGGCCATCTAATGACTACTAAAGTCTATTAAATGACAATTGAATGACAAAACATTTCATTACTCAAAAAAAAGTACAATTACCTAACTAATTACCAATAGTAATTTTAGAGATGGAAGAGGGGTACAACAATAAAAAAACCATCATTGCCATATTGCTGCTTGCCGGTATTGTTATCATCGGGATAGTTGGCTATATGGGTATCGAGGGTTTTGGTGCGGTGGATGCTTTTTATATGACAATTATTACCCTTACCACGGTTGGCTTCGGTGAAGTGCATCCGCTGGGGGATGAGGGGAAAATCTTTACGGCAGTGCTGAGTTTCATCAGCCTCGGTTTCTTTGCTTATTCAATTTCGGTGATCACCACCTATTTTGTGGAGGGTCAGCTCAACTATTTAGTAAGAGGGTATAAAATAAAATCAAATAAGAAAATGGAAAAACATGTCATTGTGATAGGTTTCGGGCGAAACGGGCAGCAGGTTATTGAAGAGCTTTTTGCCCATAACCATCCTTTTGTTGTTATTGATCAGAGCCATGATGTGTTGAAGGGGTACCAGGGTAAGCCGGTCCGGTTTATACAGGGTGATGCCACTGAAGATGCGGTTTTACAAAAGGCCGGAATTGAGAGGGCAATAGCAGTTATAAGTACCCTGCCAAATGATGCCGATAACCTTTTTGTTGCACTCACAGCCAGATCATTAAACACGGGCCTGAAGATCGTTAGCAGGGCCTCCAGCGAAAGCAATGAAAGAAAATTGCGGGTTGCAGGCGTAAATAGTGTGGTGATGCCTGAAAAAGTCGGTGGGGCACACATGGCGAAACTCATTGCACGACCGGATGTAGTTGAATTCCTGGAGCATTTATCAATCCAGGGCACTGATCCCACAAATCTCGAAGAAATCGAATGCAGACAGTTACCCGACGACTTTATTAACAAAACCATTTATGAAATCGGGGTACGCAAAAAGTCGGGAGCCAACATTGTAGGGTTTAAAACACCGGAAGGGAAGTACATCATCAACCCTACTCCCGACACACGGGTAATTCCAAACGCAAAGCTTTTTGTACTGGGGACGCATGACCAGATCGAAAGTATGAAAAAGATTTTACGTAAAGAGGAATAAAAAAATCTGGCCCTGATAATATTTGACCGGGAATTTCATTATCTCTTAAGCAAAATGTAATTTCCAATGGTTAAAACCGTAGTCCTTATTCCAACCGACTTTTCTCAGGTTTGCAACAACGCCATCGAACATGGTGCTGAAATTGCCAGGATAACTAATGGTGAGCTCAGGATATTACATGTAGTTAATAAGGACTCCAAATCCCAACTGAAGGAGTTTAACAAAGGGCCGGAGTATTTCAGTGTTCAATTAAAAAAAATTGCCGGGAGCATACAGGATAAGTATAAAATTCCTGTGTCACCACTTATTAGGCAGGGATCGATATTTTCTGAGATCAGGAAAGCGGCTAAGGCTGAGTCGGCCACCCTGATGGTCATGGGGACGCATGGCAAGGCCGGGGTGCAGCATCTGGTGGGTAGTTTTGCGCTACGGGTTATTTCGGGAATAAAAATCCCGGTTATCGTAGTCCAAAAGCGCATCTTCGACAACGGGTATAAACGAATTGTATTACCCGTGGGCCTGGATTTGGGATTTCTGGATAAATTGCATTGGACCATTCAAATGGCTAAAATATTTGATTCCGAAATTCATATATTTTATTATTACAATAATAAACAGGATGTTAACCAAACTGTAGCAAAAGTTGCAGATCTAATTAAATCGAAGCTGATTCTGGAGGGTATCCGGTTCAGGGAGGTAAAAGCATTATTTAACAAGCCATATCTCAGGCAGCTTCTCGAATACGCCATAGCCCAGCGGGCTGATCTGATCATTTTAAAAGCCCGAATGGAAGGATTGGAAGCGCCTGTTTTGTTTGGGCATGCTGATGAAAAAATGCTTTTCAACGAGTCGCAAATCCCGGTTATGTACATCAGTTAATTCTCCTTCAAAAAGCTCTCCCAGAGCCCACGTCCAAAAGTGGCAACCCTGATCTTATTGAGCCCATAGTTGATATTTATTTCTGTAACCCTTACACCCGGGAAGTTCTCAATTTGTTCCCACAACGAAAAACGGTCGCGTGTAAAAAGACCACGATCGGTACCAATAATCAGCCGGTCACTGCTGTTTTCGATGTAGGCAATAGCGTTTACCGGATTGTTTTTGAACACACCGCCGGGATCAGCATCAAGCCATGTCTGTCCCCCGTTTTCTGAGCGCCACACCTTGAACCTTCCCGGAAGGCCGGTATATGAAATCCATACCCTGTCAGCATTTTTTGGGTCCACGGCAATTCCTGTAATGATAGCCAGGGTATCGTCATCGAAAAGTTGTCCGGGATAGTAAAGCTGGATAAACTTTTTCCCATCACTCATAACCGGACTGTTAATATCCCTGGTTTTGTACAGTGCCGACTTTAATTGCCAGTCGCTCCCGGCCGGATTGTTTTGTCCGGCAGTCACCACATACATAATGTCGGGGTTTGATTTGGAAGTGCCTATTTCGATGATTTGCCGCCTCCAGCCCTGGTGCTCCCATTTTCGCAGATCGGATATAATTTCCCATACCGAATCTGATGGCATCCGATAGTCAGGGAAATTAATTTTCTTCCTGAACAATTCTGTAAACCCGAAAACCAAATCCCCATCACCTGGGCTGCTATAGATCGGAAAGGTTTTCACTGTGATGACCCGGTCCTTTTTATGAGTTGGTTCTTTCGGTATCAAACCCGTTTCGTTTGTGGATTTAAAAGTTGAAAAATCGAACCTGTACAATGATTTATCGCCTGTTGAATAATAGGCAATGTTTGGGTTGTGATCATCAAAGCGGGCAGTATATCCATCGCCTCCCCTGATATAATGCCAGTTGCATCCCAGTGTATCATAATACACGATGGTGCCATTATCCTGAGTTGCTACAATTGCTTTTCGCGGATCAAGTTCCGAATCGTCAAAACCCCAAAGTGTTGATACTTCCAGGCCTTCGTTTTTATATTCCCATCCGGCATTGCCCGGATTCGGAAAAGATTTCACACTTACCCCACCATGGTTTCCACAAAACAATTTTGGGTTTGGGACATTTGGTTCAAATTTAAGGTCATGAACATCTGCATGAAAGCCATTGCCATTATATGGTGAGCATAAACCAAAGGGGGTTTTTGCTATATTTTCAGATCCCAGAACACGTGTATTTCCATAATAGAGTGTATTCGAATCCACAGGTGAAGCTGCAATTGCAACCCATGTTTCATCAAAATAAGTCAGCCCTGACGGCCACCGGGTTTCAAGTATTTCCCATTTTTCATTTCTGAACAATGCTATAATGCCTCCCTCTGTTGTTTTGTTTTTATCGGTTTTGGTGCCCTCAATATACGCGTACAATCTTTCCGGTGCTGCCGGTGTTACTGTAATGTTTATTCTGATCACCCTGAATGAATCAGGCATGGATTCCAAATTTAGCCTAAAATTATTGCCGGTTATCTGATCCCACGTTGTACCTCCGTTTATGGACCGGTATATGTTTGTTCCACTTGCGTAAATGGTGTTCGAATCATTGGGTTTATAAATGATGCCGCGAAAATCATGGTTTCCGGCCATGCCATTAAATGCCTTTCTCCAATTCACGTTTGTTGAGGTGGCGTTATGGGTCATAAAAATCCCGTTTGTTGTTGCGGTACAAATTTCATCCGGATTTAAAGGGTTGATTGCCATTTCGCGGCACCAACCACCTTTTTCAAAATGTTCGATAAACCCCAATGAAATATCTTCCCATGTCTCACCATAATCACGGCTCCTGAAAATCCCGGCAGTGGTAAGCGGGTTGATGTGTGCCCAGTTGGGGCTCCACCCCGAACGCAGTACACCATCAGCATAACCGGTGCATATAAATATTTCGTTGCTGTTAAATGGATTGATGCAAACACCGCCAATCCGGCTCCTGAGGTGAATTAACAAATATCTCAATTTCATCGTGATTTTTAACGCTTTGTGGAAAGGTTTGTATTGTAATGTTTACGGCGAAAGATAACAGGATCGAAAATAGGGACTTTTTTACAAATTCCATACAAGAATGATTTTATTGCCGGACTTTACTCAAATTTCGTTCCGAAAATAGAATTGCCCCCATTCCAAAAATTCGTGGTGTAAGGAATTCTTAACAAAAATTTAAAAATGGATATGGTTTAATTTTGTACTTTTGCGCATTCGTTTTTTCATATATTATTGAAAATCAAAAACGTAATAATTATTCATTAATTCAAATCTATTAAAGATGGCTAAGAAAAAATTAAAAAATGTTTACCTGTTTGGGAATGGAAAAGCCGAGGGTGATGCCACGATGAAAAATTTACTTGGTGGCAAGGGGGCCAACCTTGCTGAGATGAACCTGATTGGTGTTCCGGTACCACCGGGATTTACCGTGACTACTGAAGTATGTACATTATATAACGCAAAGGGAAGGGATTATGTAGTAGAACTGATCGCGGCCGAGGTTAAAAAAGCGGTAAAACAAGTTGAGAAAATCATGGGGACAAAATTTGGCGACAAAACCAACCCATGTTTGCTTTCAGTTCGTTCCGGTGCACGTGCTTCCATGCCGGGCATGATGGATACTGTATTGAACCTGGGATTGAACGATGAAGCAGTTCAGGGTATTGCCGTAAAGACCGGTAACGAAAGATTTGCCTGGGATTCCTACCGCCGTTTTGTACAGATGTTTGGCGATGTAGTTATGGGTATGAAACCTGAATCAAAGGAAGAGGAAGATCCTTTCGAGTTAATCATCCACCAGATGAAAGAGGAGAAAAAGGTTAAGGAGGATAATGAACTGACAGCTGACGACCTCAAAGAACTTGTTGCCAGGTTTAAAAAAGCTGTTAAGGATAGAACAGGAAAAGATTTCCCGACCGATCCCTGGGAACAACTTTGGGGATCAATAATGGCTGTTTTTGATAGCTGGATGAATGAACGCGCTGATGTTTACAGGAGACTCAACAATATCCCTTCCGAATGGGGAACTGCCGTAAACGTTCAGGCCATGGTATTTGGCAATATGGGCAATAATTCAGCCACCGGGGTTGCCTTTACAAGGGATGCCGGAAGTGGCGAAAATCTTTTTAATGGCGAATACCTCATCAATGCACAGGGCGAAGATGTTGTTGCCGGTATCCGCACACCGCAACAGATAACCAAAGAGGGTTCTTTACGCTGGGCAGCGTTGCAGCGGATTTCTGAAGAAGATCGTGCAACAAATTTCCCTTCCCTTGAAGAAGCTATGCCAACGGTATACATGGAGTTGTTTGAAATTCAAAAGGCACTCGAAAACCATTACAAGGATATGCAGGATCTGGAATTTACAGTCGAGGATGGTAAGCTCTGGCTGTTGCAAACCAGAAACGGAAAACGTACAGGTGCTGCCATGGTGAAAATTGCGATGGATTTGCTTGATGAGGGGAAAATTAATAAACGGACAGCCCTGTTAAGGATGGAACCCAACAAACTGGATGAACTGTTACATCCTGTTTTTGATAAAAAGGCGCTTGCAGATGCAAATGTTGTAGCACAGGGCTTGCCTGCCTCACCAGGCGCTGCTACCGGACAAATAGTTTTCCATGCCGATGAAGCTGAAGTATGGGCTGATGCCGGTAAAAAGGTTGTGCTGGTTCGTATCGAAACATCCCCCGAAGATTTGAAGGGCATGCACGTTGCACAGGGAATTCTTACTGCACGCGGTGGAATGACCTCACATGCGGCTGTTGTTGCACGTGGAATGGGTAAATGCTGTGTTTCCGGAGCTGGTAGCGCTAAGATCAACTACAAGGAACGTAAGTTTGAGGCTGGCGGAAAAGTATTTAAGGAAGGCGATTGGATTTCACTTAACGGTTCAACCGGTGAAGTTTGTGAGGGACAGATTAAAACCATTGACCCTGAATTGAGCGGTGATTTTGGAAAATTAATGGACCTGTCAGATGGTTTTGCTAAAATGCTTGTACGTACAAATGCGGATACACCCCATGATGCACAGGTTGCACGTAACTTTGGCGCAGAGGGCATTGGCTTAACCCGTACCGAACATATGTTTTTCGAAGGCGATCGCATCGTTGCCATGCGCGAGATGATTTTGGCCGAAGATGAAGTAGGCCGCAGAAAAGCTTTAGATAAATTACTCCCCATGCAACGTGAAGACTTTGAAGGCATTTTTGAGGCAATGCATGACCTTCCTGTAACGGTAAGGTTGTTGGATCCGCCTTTGCATGAGTTTGTTCCAAGGGACCCTAAGCAGAGAGAGGAGTTGGCAGCTAGTCTGAATATTGATCTTGAGAAGTTGAATCGCAGGGCAGATAGTTTGCATGAATCAAATCCTATGATGGGTCATAGAGGCGTCCGTCTTGGTGTTACGT
>JABMQA010000209.1 GCA_013203545.1 Bacteroidota bacterium | reverse complement strand
GTAATGTAAAAGTTTTCATACTTGTCCTCGGCTTCATTAAAAACACGGACTGTTTTACCCACGGGATTCTCGATATCAAAATACTTAGCAGCAAACTTTTCGCTGATCACAGTGGTTCCAGGACTGGCCAGGTGGTTGTTTTCAGCTCCAACAAGAATTGGAATGGTAAAAACATCAAAAACGGATGAATCGGCATAAAGCACCTGTCCCTCTTCAAATAGCTTTTCACCAATCCTTATATTCTTTGAGCCTGCGTCGCGAAACCTGCATACCTGTTGAACTTCGGGATAGTCGTTCAATACGGCAGCAGCCAGGGTGGGTGGGGAGGCTGCGATATTAAAGCGCATTCCGTTCATGTAATAATCACCAATAACGCGATAGATCCGGTCGTGGTTCACATTGTACTTGTCATAACTTAATTCATCCTTCACCCAAAAAAGGATCAATACGGTGGTGGCCATACCCAGTGCAAGTCCGAGAATGTTTAAAAATGAGAAAAGCTTATTTCGTAAAATATTTCGTAAAGCTGTTTTTAAATAGTTTCTGATCATTTTTCTGAAATTAACTGTTTCATGGCGATAACCAAATGAAATGCCAGAAATCCAATCGGCTGATTTACTTTAATATATGAAACAATATCAAACCGCCAATCAAAAAAGTGTCAAAAATTTTAACACCAACTGTCAATTCTTTTTACTTTTACTTTTCATAAAACAACAACGGAAACCGTTTTCAATACCCGGGAAGGAATCATGCAGCAACAAGGTAAAATACTCATAGTTGACGACAACAGGGATGTGTTGAATGCTTTGGAAATCCTTTTGGATGATGAGTTTGAAGAAGTAAAACTTATCACCAACCCCAACCGGATCGTTTCGGAACTGAACAGCGACAATTATGATGCGGTACTGTTGGATATGAATTTTCAGGCCGTTCAAAACACAGGAAATGAAGGCATTTACTGGCTCCGAAAAATCCTGGAGGCAAACCCTGCAATGGTGGTTATTCTGCTCACAGCATTCGGAGAGGTCAACCTTGCCGTGAAGGCCATGAAACAGGGGGCAACAGACTTTATTCTTAAACCCTGGGATAATGAGAAACTCCTGGCAACACTCAGATCTGCCGTAAAATTGAGCCGGGCAAACATGGAAAACCAACGACTCAAACGTCAGAACGCCGCGTTGGTTGAGGAGTTAAAACAAGGTGAGTTTAAGTTAACAGGTAGATCCAAATCTTTTTCAGAATTGATCGGGACTATTAAAAAAATAGCGCCGACCGATGCCAATATTCTGATTACCGGAGCCAACGGCACAGGGAAAACTTTGTTGGCCCGCGAAATCCACCATTTATCCAACCGTCATCAAAAGCCATTTATTACCGTTGATCTGGGGGCCATTACCGAAACCCTTTTCGAAAGCGAGATGTTTGGACATAAAAAAGGGGCCTTTACAGATGCGCACAGCGATCGTACCGGAAAAATTGAAGCTGCAAACGGAGGAACGCTGTTCCTTGATGAAATCGGGAACCTTTCTTTATCCATGCAGTCGAAATTGTTAACCGCCCTACAGGAGAAAACAGTCTTTCCTCTCGGATCCAATACGCCCGTAAAAGTGGATATCAGGTTGGTTTCAGCCACCAATAAAAATCCTGAAATTCTGGTTAAAACAAATGCCTTTCGCGAAGACCTGTTTTACAGGATCAACACCATTACTGTTCATGTCCCCCCATTGTGTGAGCGGATTGAAGATATTTCACCCCTCGCCAAAATGTTTTTATCAAAATACAGGAAAAAATACCAGAAGCCGCAATTGGCAGCATCGGAGGATTTTTTTGATGCCCTGCGAAACTATCCATGGCCGGGGAACGTAAGGGAGCTTGAGCACGCCATTGAAAAAGCAGTTATTATGACAACTTCGGCCACATTAACTGAAAATGATTTTAAATCCAATATAAATTTTAATGCCGATGATTCGCCCCAGCCCAAAACATTAGAAGAAATCGAAAAACAGGCCATCATCAAAGCGCTTAAAAAAAACAACGGCAACCTGGTAAGGGCAGCAAAAGAACTTGAAATTACCAGGCAAACCATTTACAATAAGATGAAAAAATATGATCTTTAAACGCCTCTATTTCCGGGTTGTCATACAGGTGATTTTGTTGCTTGCCGGTTGCCTTACACTTTCGTTGGTGTGGGACCAATCAGGATTATTGTACATCCGTGTCACCCTTGTGGCGTTGATCATACTGCAAACCGGTTTAATGATCAGATACCTGAATAAATCCAACAAACGGCTTTTACAGTTTTTTACTGCCGTGAATGCCGGAGATTTCAGTACCAGTTTCAGCGTGAAAAACATTGAACCAGAATTCGAAGAACTGAATCATCAACTATCCAAACTGTCCAAATATTTTAACGAGCTAAAATTTGACTATGAGCAGCAAAACGCATTTTACAGGGCGGCCATCGAGCATGTTGGTGTGGGTATTTTTGGGTTTGATGACACGGACAATGTAGCTTTTTCAAACAACTCGCTACACCGGACATTTGGCATCTCTCACCTTAGAAACTTAAAAAATCTGGATAACATCCAAAACGGGACTGCAGAATTTTTCAGAAAATTAGTTCCACATAAAACCACCTTACTCGAATTCAATCAGGAGGGAAACATCTATCAACTGGCGGTGAGAAGCAATAATTTCAAAAGTCCCGGAAAAAACCTTGTCCTGGTTTCGGTTCAAAATATTAAGCCGGAACTCGAAGACCGTGAAGTTGAAGCGTGGCAAAAAATGATCAGGGTACTTACCCACGAAATCATGAACTCGGTGTCGCCCATTTCGTCGCTTGCTGAGTCGCTTAACAGGCTTTCGGAAAAAGAAAAACTTAACACCACCTGGTTTGAATCGGAAAAAAGCAGGGACAAACTTGGAAAGGGACTGGAAACCATACAACGACGCAGTACAGGGC
>JABMQA010000208.1 GCA_013203545.1 Bacteroidota bacterium | reverse complement strand
CCTTTTGATTTGTATTAAAATTGGATCCGAAATAGAGGATGGATGAAATCAGGGCAAACAACAGTATGATAATTCCTGCTCTTTGTAGTAGTTTCCAATGTGTGTTTGCTGCTGGCAGGGATTTTTCGATGGCATTCCAAACCGATAGTTCCGGCTTGTGTACAGGCAATTTTCCCGATAGATTTTTTTCCGACACTTGGACGGAAGCGGGCCCAAGCTCTTTATTAATGCGCTCCCACAAACCTGCATCCGGCTTGTGAACCGGCAGTTTGTCAAACAAAGCGTTTATATGTTTTCTCTCTTTATTCATCAGAGCGCATCAATTTTCATCAGTTTCTTTTGCAGTAACTTTTTTGCACGTGATAATTGGGATTTCGAGGTCCCTTCTGAAATTTCCAGCATCTGCGACACTTCACGGTGCGAATAACCTTCCACTTCAATCAGCAGGAATACCGACCGGTACCCATCCGGGAGGGATAATATCAGTTGCTCCAGGTATTCCCCCTCCAGATCATCCGGGAAGTCAACCGGGATATCCTGGCCGTTTTCCCCGATACTTTCCGTAATCTGAACCTGTTTTAGTTTTTTCAAGGCACATCTTACCACGATTGTCTTAATCCATGCCCCCGGGGCTGAATCTCCACGGAAGGTTTTGATATTTTCGAAAACCCTGATAAAGGCTTCCTGTAGCACATCATGCGCGTCATCCCGGTTGTTTACCATCCGGTAGGCAGTGGAGAACATTGCGTCACAATACATTTCATACAATCTTTTTTGTGACTGTCTTTTGTTTTTCCGACAACCTTCAATAATTTTATGGATTTCTTCTATGCTGCTCACTAATTTACTCTTCGTGGTAAAGTCGCTTTGGTATAAAGAGGAATGAATTGGGAAAAAGGTTGCATCTGGTTTAATAATGTTTTTTATATATTTGTACGAAACAACACCATGGTCAAAGCCAACATCATATCAGGAGATCAAAACACCATCCGTGAAGTGTCGGATCTGGTTGGTGCAAGTTGTCCAGACATCAACATTGATGCCTTTGCTTCTGATCTGAAAAGCGGCGTTCACAGCATCAATACCCATCTGCCCGACCTGCTTATCTATAAATATAAATTCGGATTGAATTGAAGAATTTGAAATAGAACCCGGAGTAATATTTCAGCGATCATTCACAAAAAGCCAGCGTTCATTTGTCTATACCGTGTGTTCGCAATTCTTTCCCCTCTCTCAATTGTTTGATTATAATCAAAGATTTTGTTAATGGCTTTTTAATTATTGACCACAATCAAATATTTTGATTATTTTTGTGAAATGTTTGACCATATTCCATAATAATGAGAGAATTATTTGAAGCGCTGAAAAAAATAAATTTTTGGTATGATGACCCAGGATTTAACTTTGGTTTTATCCGACAAGAGTATCTTGAAAAAATCGACAGGGCAACTGGTAACAAGTTGATCAAAGTAATTGTAGGTCAAAGGCGAAGTGGAAAAAGTTATATTGTCAGGCAGTTTATCCGGCATTTGATCAATGAAAAATCAGTTTCTCCGAAAAATACTTTTTACCTTAACAAAGAATTGTATGATTTTGAAAGCATTAAGAACGCTTCCGACCTGTCCGGTTTAATCCGGTTTTATAAAGAAGAAGTAAACCCTCAGGGGAAAATTTATTTATTTATTGATGAAGTACAAAACATTGATGAATGGGAAAAGATTATTGTTTCACTTGCCCAGCATATCACAGAGGAATACGAGGTTTTTATTACAGG
Source organism: Bacteroidota bacterium (assembly GCA_013203545.1). Taxonomy (GTDB): domain Bacteria; phylum Bacteroidota; class Bacteroidia; order Bacteroidales; family 4484-276; genus JABMQA01. The sequence goes on along the minus strand of JABMQA010000208.1, from coordinate 5,661 downwards.
ATCCAATTCCCGTCTTCTCTCCGGAGAGCTGGCCGGTCATTTATCTGGCCGGTATGTGGTAATTGAGGTGTTCCCTTTTTCATATCTTGAATTTTTAGATTTCTTTAACTATGAAAATACAAAATCCCATTTTATTGAATATATTCAGACCAGCAGTCTGCCGGAGATTTATAACATTGAATCCAGCGACATCAAGCGGCATTATTTTCAATCATTAAAGGATACCATCCTCCTTAAAGACATCATGTACCGGTATAAAATAAGAGATTATGTTTTGTTGGAAGATTTGTTTTTATTCCTTTTACACAATGTTGGTAACCTGATATCCATCCCTTCCATTGTTAAGTACTTCAAGAGCAAACAAAGAAAAGCTGATTATTCAACAATTTCGTCATACATAGCATATATGGAGGATGCTTTTCTTGTGCGAAACTGTCCCAAATTTTCTTTGAAAACAAAAGAGCTGCTGTCTGGTGAAAAGAAATATTATGTAAATGATTTGGGTTTCAGAAACTTCCTGTATCCTCAACTGATAAATGATTTTGCATCAATGCTGGAAAATACTGTGTATTTGCATTTGCGAATGAACGGTTATGAAGTTAAAGCCGGTTATTTTAAAAACTTTGAGGTTGATTTTTTGGCATTAAAAGGGGAGTTAAAAAAATACATTCAGGTATCCTATCTGTTGTCCTCCGAACAAACCATCAACAGGGAATTTCGTATTTTGGAATCAATCAATGACAACTTCCCGAAATATGTTGTTTCGATGGATGATATCACGATAAACCATCCCAAAGGGATTGTTCATAAAAACATCTGGGACTTCATTACAAACTTATAGCTCGCTCATAAAACCTGCTTTCACACAAAATATCCCGGCACCCACTCAACAAACCCCTATGTTCACACATCTGTTCCATATTCCGCTTTTTGAGGTTGTACTTTTATCTTTATAATAACTATAAAAAAAGCAGACTATGAAAAAATTTATGTTATTTACAGCAATTGTCCTGATGATCCAATCACTCTCAGGGCAGATCAACATCATCGACACTTCGTTTTACAGCGAATCGCTGCAACAAACCAAAATGGTGGATGTATTCCTTCCGACAGGATATGATGACAATCCCGATCTGTATTACCCGGTAATTTACTATCTGCACGGATGGTTAGGGAACCAGAACAGTGGCAATACCGCCATGAGTGCCGCCTATTCCTTAATCAACCAGGGCCAGATCGATCCTGTTATAGTTGTATGTGCTGATAACAATGCGGTTCCCTTTGACGGCAGTATGTATGTAAACTCAACGTTATGGGGAAACTATGAAACCTTTATGGTGGTGGAATTACCTGACTGGATCGAAAATACCTACAGGGCAATGCCTGATAGAAATTACAGGGGCCTGTTCGGGCAGTCCATGGGCGGATACGGCGCTTTCAGGTATGGGATCCTTCATAAAGAAAAGTACAGGGCGATTGCATCCCATGCAGGCATAATCAACATTCTTGATGAATTTGCAAAGACACAGTGGAGGCAAATGATCCTTCAGGAAAACCAACCGGGACCGCCCTATTTTTATGATTATTATAATTCGGGCTTTTTTACAAAGGGGTATTTTCTGTTAGGAGGCGCATTTTCACCCAATAACAACACGCCCCAAACATATATTAACCCGCAGATCGTTGAGTTTTGCCTCAATGAAAACGGGGACTTTATCGATACGGTTTTGACAAAGGTCGAGCCCCATGATATCGCACATATCTTAAATCAGATTTCCCCATCCGATAGTCTGGGAATTTATTTTGGTTGTGGAAGCAATGATGAACTGTTTCTTTACCCCGGTCATCTGGCTGTAAAAGACACATTAGACCTTTTGGGGATTCCTTATAAATTTTTTCTACATAACGGAGGACATACCATGCCATATGAGTTCAGGGTAAATTCCCTGCTATTCCTCGATTCGCTGCTGATGCCACCGGTTGTTTTACCTTCATCCTGTCTGCCTGAGGGCATCACTTTTACCACCCAGCAGGAAATCAACAATTTTCAGATAAACCATCCCGGCTGTACGGAGATAGAGGGGGATGTTATTATTGAAGGCAACACCATCTGGAACCTGAACGGACTTAGCATACTGACGGCAGTTTATGGCAATCTTAGCATCGGAGATTATTTAGGGAACCCTTCATTGACAGATATTTCAGGATTATCCAATCTGATTACGGTTGGCGGAACCTTAAAAATATGGCGGAACAGTAATCTCGCCAATTTATTTGCCATGCAAAATGTTACCTTCGTTGGCGGAGATTTGATTATCTATGTAAACGATGGCTTGTTCGATTTGTCAGGGCTGGACAATTTAAATGCTGTCGGGGGAACAATAAGTATTATGTTTAACGCAGGGCTCCAAAATATTGTAGCCCTCAGCAATGTGGCTTCCATGGGTGGAGGCGATCTGCTGATAAGATATAACAATTCCCTGACAGATCTGGAAGGGCTGGAGAACCTGACTGAAGTAACAGGATACGTTGATTTTTCAGGTAACGGTTCAATGACAAGCCTACAGGGATTGAACAACCTGACAACCATCGGCAGCTATCTGGAAGTTAGCCATACAGCATTGACCAGTCTTGCCGGACTGTCAAATCTGACAACCATTGGTGGTGGGTTGATTATTGAATACAACGATCTTTTATACAACCTGGTCGGTCTTGATGACATTGTTGCAGGTTCAATTACGGATCTGAAGATTGTGGGGAATGACAATTTAACCTTCTGCGAAATCCAAAGCCTTTGTGAATATCTGTCAGACCCAAACGGTATGGTGGAAATTTATGGTAATGCGCCCGGTTGTAACAGTCCCTCCGACGTAGCTGCTCACTGCGGCTTCACGATGGATTGTCTTCCCTACGGAAATTATTATTTCTTTTCACAACAGGACATAGATGAATTTGCGGTTCAATATCCGGGATGCAGTGTGCTGACAGGAGAGGTGGTCATTGGCGGGTATGACATTACCAATCTGGAGGGTTTAAGCATAGTAACTTCCATAGCGGGGAATCTGACAATAAGTTCAAACACTTTATTATCAAGTTTATCCGGATTGGACAACCTCTCAGAAATCACAGGCAACCTGGATATAAACGAATCAGCAATCTTATCACTGGAAGGATTCGAAAACCTGACAGCAATCAATGGCAACATGGTGATAAGCTATACCTCACTTTTATCGCTGGATGGCCTCGAAAACCTGACCCACATCGGAGGATCACTAACCCTCACCAGTAACGATGATCTTGAACAGATCGCCGCACTTGGAAACCTGACCTCCATTTCGGGTAAGCTTACGATTGGAGGACTGATGGGAGGTGGAAATATGTCTCTGACCAGCTTATCGGGCCTTGACAACATTGATGCCGGAACCATATCCGAATTGATGATTTTAGGAAATCTTTCCCTTTCGAGCTGTGAGGTGCAGAGCATCTGTGACTATCTTGCTGCACCAGGCGCTGTTATTGTCATCGGGGCCAATGCCCCCGGCTGCAATAGCATACAGGAAGTTGAAGATGCCTGTACAGTTAGTGTGCCTGAAAACATTCCTGTCAACGAAATCTCAATTTACCCCAACCCGGCAGGCCATGAATTTTACATTGTAGGAATGAGTAGTGTCATTGTCATGGAGGTGAATATTTACAAGCTCAGTGGTTTAAAAGTATTGCAAACAAAGCAAACAAACGGGCCGGTTGACATTTCATCGCTTCACAGCGGAACCTATATTGTTGAAATGGTCACAGAACAATCAAATACCAGGGCCCGGCTGATGATCGTAAAATAATTATAAATGTAACTAACAATGTTTAACTTTACCGGGAAAAACAAACCACCACCCATGCTGAATGTTCTGATCATCGATGATGAGCCTCACATCAGGAGTACACTCAAAAGCCTGATCAAAGTGGCCTGCCGGCAGGTGAAGGTTGTTGGAGAGGCCGAAAGTGTTGCAACGGGCATCAGTGCCATCGACAGGTACAAACCCGACCTGGTATTGCTGGACATCAGGATGGATGACGGTACCGGGTTCGATTTGCTGGAACACTATCAGCACATCGACTTCAAAGTCATCTTCATCACTGCTTACGAACAGCACGCACTCGATGCTTTCAGGTTCAGTGCTGTGGATTACATCCTCAAACCCGTCAACCCCGAAAAACTGGTGGAGGCCATCGAAAGGGCCAGGCAAATGGTATTGGGAAGTTTTCAAAACCAGATCAACGTCCTGAAGGAAAACCTGGAACCGGATAAAAAAACCGATCGTAAGATCGTATTGAAGACCCAGGAAAACATCCACTTCCTGAATGTAAGCGATATCATTTGTTGTGAATCGGACGGGAATTATACCACCTTCAATACCGTACAGGGTGAACGCATCCTCGTTTCACGTGTACTGAAGGACTTCGACGAAATGCTGACGGACCATGGGTTTTTCCGTGTACACCGTTCCCACCTTATCAACCTGAGGCATATCAAAAGATTTGAGCGGCAGGACGGCGGCTATGTGGTGCTTACCGGCGATTTACAGGCTCCCGTCTCCGCCAGGAGCAGGGATAAACTGATGCAAATTTTTGAACAAATTTTTGAATTATGAAAAATCAATTGTTTTGTTTGGTGTTCCTTTTTTTGATCATTTTTACTACCATTGGTCAACAGCGTGAATACCAGGTTGCCGACAGTCTGTTGACGGATTACCTAAGCGACACATCGGCACAGAGAGTTATAAAACTTGAAGGTGTCATGAATTATAGTAGTCTCCTGCCTCCTGAGCTGATGATAAGGTATGCGAAAAAAGTTGATTCCATCCTTGATCTGAAAAGTGATTCTCTTCTTGAGTACGCGGTTAATGGAATGTTTTCAGGTGCTTATATGAAACTGATGGTGCTCGACAGCATGTTAAAATATTCAAAGAGAAAGCTTGCGGTGGCCGAAAAATATGCAGCCTTTAATGATCCAAACCAAAACGACTGGAAGGCACGCAGCCTTACCGACATTAGTAGGATTGGCAAGACCTATGAATGGAAAGGAGATATGCCGGCAGCGCTTGAATATTATCAAAGATGTGTTAATGTTGCTGAAGAGATCGGATACAGGGCATATTTGCACTATTTTTTACTGGACATTGCCACCATTAACGAGGAGATGAATAATTATGAAACAACGGCTGAGTATTTAAACCTTGCCTGGGATGTGGCTACGGAAAATAAGGATTCAATGTTTCTAATAAATGTCCAGAATGCAAGAGCGGTTATGTATCACGATATGAAAGCCTATGACAAAGCGCTTGAAAATTATTATAAGGTGTTGAAGGATTGTTACAAATATCAGTTGTACGACAGAATAATTCTTTCACAAGTTAACATCGGTGGTGTATACCGTGATCAGGAAAATTGGGATTCGGCGCTGGTACATTATGAAAGCGCCCTCAATCTCATGGATAGGTTAAATACCAATGTTACGTCCAAAACCATCAATTCAAATATAGGGGATACCATCAGGTTGTTTATTGAAATAGGGGATTTATATACCCAAACCGGCGATTATACGCAGGCGAAGAGATTCCTTGACAGGGCAGGAACAGGGATTCATAAAATTCAGACCGTGGATTT
>JABMQA010000207.1 GCA_013203545.1 Bacteroidota bacterium | reverse complement strand
TATTGGTTCTCAGACTAAAAATTAGTCTTGTTTATGATATGTTATTGACATTCTTTTGTTTATAACTATGGCTTATTTGCTCACTTTCAACTCTTGATTCGCATTAATATTCTTTTCCAAGATATGTGGAAATTATTGCGTAGGGTTGTAAAATATTGTTTTAACCAGTCCACGTCGCTTCTGCCTCCTTTGTCGGCCTCGCAGAATAGTATTCTTAATGTTGTTATGTTAACGTACACTCCTGTGTTGTAGCAAAACTAATACTTAAGAATTTGCGTAATTCGTTGATTCCTTTTCTTTTGCAATTATTTTAATAATATCCTCTTCTGAAACATGATAATCCCAATACAGGCTTTTATAAAAATTTATTGTTTTCTTATCTAATTCCATATTGACTTCATTAAAACCTTTTCGTGTTAACCCTGTGTAATTTTCAGTTTATTAAGTTCAAATATTGTTATTACACGAGGTGAATTCGTGTAATTAGTGGACCATTTTTCATTATAGCTTCGCCACGTAAGTCACATTTTTGGATGTGCAGAATATAGGCATTTAGGAAAAAATTATACAAATATATCAATTGTTTGTTTATTGCTTATTGAGTGTTGCTTATTGAGTGTTTTTTATCTGTGAAATCTGTGGACAGCTTTTTGTCATCAGATTAGCGGATGAAAAAGAACGGGATAACTGTTGTCGTTGTTGTCAGATTGCCTTCCCCGTGTGTGACGGCTTGTGTGATAGAGTATTACGGGGTCATGGTTGTTTTATTGGAAAAATTTTATTCTCATTCAAATATTCAATAATTTTACCTGGATTGCTTCCATTTTCTTTTGCATTTACTATTATGTTGGCTTTCACCGGTTCCTCATACTTTATATCTACTCCAGCCAGATGTTTTATTTCACATAAGTCGGCTTTTTCATAAAGGCCATAACTATCATTTTTTCGGCAAAAATCAATATCAGCTCTAAGATAGATCAGATTAAAACGTTTCTCACCAATGATTTCTGCCACCTGTTGGCGAATAGATTCTTTGGGAGAGATAAAAGAACAAATAGTAATAATGCCTTGTTCATTTAAAAGTTTGCATAAATGAGCGACGCGGCGCAGGTGTTCAGCCCTGTCGGCCGGTGAGTAATCCAGCTCGCGGGAAAGACCGGCACGCACAGATTTGCCATCTAACATAACAACCATAGCTCCCATATCGAAAAGGTTACGTTGCAATGTATAAGCTAACTCATTCTTTCCTGAGCCATGTAGTCCTGTTATCCAGATAGTAGCAGCTTTCTGCTTATAACGCTTTTCATATTCTTTCTTTGTTATCAGACCTATTCCCTTGACTATCTTTTCCATCTCATCCCGATCACTATCCGGTGTGATACGTGAATGCAGGTCTTCTACACTTAACTTATCCATGATCATACCTACGGCTACCGTATTATGGCTTAGCGGATCAATCAATACAAATGAACCTGTATTGTGATTCTTTTTATAGTTATCAAAGAACAAAGGCTTCACAGTAGTTATTACAACCCTGCCAATTTCATTTAACTTAAAATGATCTGTTTCGGATCTTTCCAGGGTATTAACATCAGTTCGGTAGAGGATTTTGTCAATGCGTGCCTTGGTGTTGTTGGTTGTTTGTTTTATATAGAATTGTTTATATGGATCCATAGGTTTTTCGTCCATCCACACTAACATTGCCTCAAAATGTCGTTCAACCTTAGGTATATTGTTTGGATGGACCAGCATATCACCACGGGAAATATCAATCTCATCTTCCAGGGCAATAGTCACTGCTTGCGGCGGAAACGCATAATCCTGTTCACCGTCATAAGTAATAATTGACTTAACTCTTGATGTTTTACGGGAAGGCAGCAACATAACTTCATCTCCTTTGCGGATAACACCTGATGCCATGCGTGAAGCAAATCCTCTAAATTTATGGGAAGGTCTTAAAACATACTGCACAGGGTAACGCAGGTCTTCAAAATTCCTGTCGCTACTGATATGAATGGTTTCAAGATATTCGAGCAGGCTTTTGCCGTGATACCAAGGCATTTTATCCGAGAGGTCCACCACGTTTTCCCCTTTTAAAGCAGATAATGGGAAAAAGCGTATATCCGGAATATCCAGTTGAGTGATGAAATCGCTGTAATCATTACATATCTTATCATAGATCTCCTGACTGTAATCAACCAAATCCATTTTGTTTACAGCAAGCGCTATATGTTTGATGCCGAGAAGGGAAACAATGTATGTATGTCGTTTGGTCTGAGTGATCACTCCTTTGCGGGCATCTATCAGGATGATGGCCAGGTTAGCTGTTGAAGCGCCCGTAACCATATTCCGTGTATACTGCTCGTGACCTGGAGTATCAGCTATGATGAACTTACGGTTGGGAGTGGAGAAATACCTGTAGGCAACATCAATAGTAATGTTCTGTTCCCGTTCTGATCTTAGCCCATC
>JABMQA010000206.1 GCA_013203545.1 Bacteroidota bacterium | reverse complement strand
GGTATATACCCCGAAACCATTTTCCTTAAGAAGATTTTCAGAATTTCCCAGTAAAATCGCATTTTGAAAACTTCCGCCCGAAAGCACTACTTTATTAATACCTGATTCCCGTCTCAATTTCAAACTCACATCAACAATCACCTTAACAACGGTATTGTGGAATTTTGCAGCAATTATCGAAATTGGAACATCCTTCCGGAGATCATAAACAATTTCTTTAATGGTATCCCTGAAACAAATGGTATGTCCGGGTTCAAACGGGTAGCTATCGGGAACGCCAGGTGCTGCAATACCCTCCAACCGCATGGGTGCCTCTGCATGAAATTTTGAAACCGGGCAAAGGTTGATCAATGCACTTACCGCATCGAACAGCCTGCCACAACTCGAACTCAGCGGACTATTGATGTTTTTTTCTATGGCTTCTAAAATCAGGTTTATCTTGAATTCAGGAATACCCTTTAAAAAGTCGAGGTTGAGATTTCTAAAATCCTTCCCAAAAGCCTGATAAAGGTATGCGATGGCTGTCCGCCAGGGTTCTTTGGTTACCATGTCGCCACCGGGCATGGGCACATAATCGAAATGGGTAACGCGATCATAAGCGGCCAAATCGCAAATAAAAAACTCCCCTCCCCAGATGTGGCCGTCATCACCGTAACCCGTTCCATCAAAACTCACACCTATCACCTTTTCATCCAGACCATGCTCGGCCATACATGAAGCAATGTGCGCATGGTGGTGTTGAACTTCGAAGGTTGCTATCCCGAATTCTTTTCCAAACCGTGTTGAGAAATAATCAGGATGCATATCAACAGCTGCCAGAACCGGTTTTACCCTGAAAAGGTGAAAATATTTACGGACTGTTTCTTCGTAGAATTCATAAGTCTCCGGGTTTTTCAAATCACCAATATGCTGGCTCATGATGGCCAGGTTTTCCTTCCCGACTGCAAAACAGTTGACCAGTTCGGCGCCGGCGGCAAAAATACCCTCCACCTCCAGTTTCGTCCTGACGGGTGAGGGTGCATAACCCCTTGAACGTCGTATCAAAGCCGGTTTTTCATTTACAACAAATCCCACCGAATCATCCGTCCGGTTAAAAATTTCGCGGTTGTAAACAAGAAACGCATCTGCTATTGGAGCCAATTCCAGCCTGGCTTCTTCATTATCCAGAATAATGGGTTCATCAGATAAGTTTCCGCTTGTGAGGACAACAGCCTGTGTTTTTAGCTTCCCGAAAAGCTGATGATGAAAAGGCATATAGGGCAGCATCACACCCATTCGGTTAAAGCCATTGTTGACAGAGGGTGCAAGTTCTTTTTTGGTTTTGAGTAAAACAATGGGTCGCCGCCATGATTGTAAAAACGCCTTTTCTGCCGGTGTTACCTCAGCAAAGTTTTCAAGTGTGGATAAACTTCCAAACATCACAGCAAAAGGTTTACCCTCCCGGAGTTTGCGGCTCCTCAACCTGGAGACGGCTTCTTCATTGGCGGCATCACACATCAAATGAAAGCCACCCAGGCCTTTGATGGCTATAATCTTACCATGTTCTGTAAGATCGTCGGTTTTTTCCAGAATCTCATCAAAATCATGATATTCCCTGTCATCGCAGATCAGTGTATATTCAGGGCCACAATGGTTACAGGCCACCGGTTGGGCATGAAAGCGGCGGTCGAGCACATCAGTATATTCTGCCCGGCATTGGTCACACATCGCAAACACATCCATGGTCGTTTTATCCCGGTCGTAGGGCAGGTCACTGATGATGGTAAACCGCGGACCGCAATTGGTACAGTTTGTAAAAGGATATTCAATCCTGTTGGCCTGATTTTTCATATCTTCCAGGCAATCGTTGCAAACTGCAATATCAGGGCTTATCTCGGTGATACCGGCAATATCGTCAGTGCTTTTGCGGATACCAAAAGTTGGATAATTTTTCACCTCAATCTCAACAACTTCAATGGTATCGATGGCAGCGGCAGGCGGCGCCTTCCGGGTGATCTCACTGATAAATATATCCAGCGATTCCTTATCAGCCTCAGCCTCAATGATCACACCACGGATGTTGTTCTCAACCCAACCTTTAACCTGATTTCTATGGGCAATCCTGTATATAAATGGTCGGAACCCCACACCCTGTACAAGGCCGGTAACTTTAATGCGGACGGATTTTAGCAGTTTGATCATTGCGATTGCAAAGGAAATGTTTTTTGGTTTAATGCCCAACCTGTTCTATAAGGGAAGTACTTAGAGTGACTAAAGTAAATTAGAGCGACTATATTTTTTCAGCACAAAACTGAAAGAAAACCTCTTCGTGGGAACATCCCAACTGGCAAAACAGACAACGTCAATCCATCCCGAAAGCTTT
>JABMQA010000205.1 GCA_013203545.1 Bacteroidota bacterium | reverse complement strand
CCATGGGGCCGTAGTCGTATGCCAGTCGCAGGCCATAACCATTTTTGCTGTAATCAGCCTGTAGGTGAAAATCGTATTTGCTTTGTCTGTAATCTACAGGATCAATATAGTGAAAGTAGCTCAAACCGTTTTTCAGGGCAAGCATCAAATTCCGACCAATAAAGGCCCGGTATTCCAGCCGGTATTTACGAATATTGAATGCGATCTTATTCTCAGGGTTTGTAGTTGGATTTGATGATTTATAAAATTCAACACTTGGGCCAAGAGACCATCTGTATTTTGCATTTGCATTTGAATTGAAGAAAAAATTAGCATACTGATCTTTCAAAACAATATTAGGGAATTTATCACCTTCGAAGCTTACGTTGTAATAATCCCTTGAGACATTGATGTATTTGGCAGTATAGAATTTCTTTCTATCATTGGTAAGGTATTTTGCCTTAAAGAAAAAATTCAAAAGCCCCATCTGGTTTCCGGGAATATTTGGTGAGCCAAAGTTATTTGAAAATTGGAGGATAAGCCTTTCTCCAACATTTCCAAAATAATTGATGTCCCACGCAATTCCAGCCTGGGTATATTTTTTATTCAGGTAGTGGTACTCATGGTACCCGTACAAAACTGCACTTACAAAGTGCTCCTTTGTAAGGGCTATTTTATTTAAATGATAAACCACCGAAGCGGTGTTAATTTTTCTTAGTCCATCCACATCATACGACGTTGAACCCAGCATAGTAAAATTGTCCTTATCATACCTGTAGCCAAGTGCGGCACTGGTTTTTGGTGATAGAAAGCTATAACTGATGTAACCTTCCATGGTACTGGACTTACTTAATTTAAGTTCATCCGAAACCATAACACTGTTACGACTGTATAGATTCCGGCCCAACTGGGAACTAAAGGCCCCAAGGCCGGCTTTGAGTGACTCCCTGGTATATAAAAAATTGTAATACGTATTACCGAGAATGTCCTCGGTGTCGGTCAGGTCGTAATATGTAAAATTATACCTGAAATTGCCTTCATTCCTGAAATCCATTGTCCCTCTGGCCTTAATAAACGGGAACAGGCTTTCATTTTGGGAGAACCCCCTCAGGCCCAATTCAGTTTCATGCAAAAGGGTCCGGTCAATATTAAAAGGGGCATACACATCTGAATATTTTTCGATAAGTATTGTCCTGTAAACTGACCGTTCATCAGTAGAGCCCCATATTTGCACCTTGCCAATATCAAATATACGATCCTCGGAATAGGTGTAGGATGCTGTAAACAATATTGTTGTATCCTGGTTGGCTTCAAGCTCAATATCCTGTTTAAACTCCCAGCCATTCATACTCTCCAGCGAAATCTTTTGATCAGGTTGAATGTCCAGTGAAATAAGCTCCGAAACATTTCCCTGGTTAACAATCCTGATTTCAAACCGGGCCTCGTTCATCCTGGGATAAAAAAACACCCTGTTATCCGGCATAATAACATCCCACTTATGAAATGCTTCGAGTTGAATAAAAAAACTACTGCTTGATAATAGTTTATTGCTTTCGGAATAGGCATAAAACAATATCCGGTGCTCAATATCAGAAAGTGCCATCATGGCAACCCTGACACTAAACGAAAGGGCTATACTGTCGTTTGGCTGCACAACCGTATCAACAAATGATGTACTGAACAGCGCCCACCCATCAGGAATATCAAGGATGGGTTTCAGGCGGATCAGGCTATCGGTACGATTACAAATGCGGATAACATTAAAGCACAGTTCCCCCAGCTTTTGAGAAACCATTGGTTTAACAAAATAGGATTCCAAACCTCCATCATTTTCAAGCGATTCAACGTTTTGAGCAAAAATATTCAAACGAGAGCACAGCACAAATGCCAGCTTCAATAAGAAAAATAACCTCCTGCATACCCTGTTTTTTTCCACGTCGTTTAGAACAGATTGATCAATTTTACGCTATTAATTGTTGTCTTTCATATCCATAAAAAATTGCCTTATGGATTATGATGACTGTTGTACAATAATAATCATTTTTTTCATCGCAATCGTTGACGGTGGCTAATAAACCATTGACAGCAGATTAGAATTTGGGTATTGCTGAATTTATATATCTTCGGTTAAATGATAAAGAGAACAGACATCACCAGATCAAATAAAAATGCTATGTGGACACTAATTATAGCATCCACATAGCTTGTTATGAAAATCTCTACCTCATCCCCCATCCTTCTAAAATCGCCCCTACTTTATCAGGCATGGAAGTATTTTAATTTCTTTTTATGTGTGAGGAATTTTGTTCCTACTTCTTTTTTTCTTCTTTTTCCTCCAAATATCCTACGGTAGTCGGTGAAGTTTCGCCGGTAATCACCGGTTCTGTCTCAACAGGGCCTGCCACCGGCTCATCATAATGAGGAATATTTATTGATGTCCCTGACATCTTATTTTCGGAGAGTGTAATGTAAAACCTCCCGACAAAATGATCGTCTTTAATATCGAGGTTAGAGAATTTCCTGATCTTTAGGACATCATCTTCATAAATAAATTTCCAACGCAATACGAAGGCATTCCTGTCGGCACCGCCAATATTGTTACGGTTACCGTTTGTGAGAACCAATTTTCTCTCATCCGACAGGGATATGATTGTGTCTTTTGTTCTATTGGCAATATTTGAAAAAAGACCATTATCCCAGTTATTGCCCCTGTTTTCGACAAAAAAGCCGACAAAATCAACAGGTATCTTTTGTGTCGGGTCGTTCACTCCGGTAAAATAGGGCTCTGATGCGGTGATGGAAAGGTTCCAGTTACCGGTTGATTCCACACTAAAATTAATATCATCAGGGGGTTGTGTAATTTGATAAAGATTATCACTTACCTCCGAAACGCCAAATTCTATTCGAATTTCCGGATCAACATTCAGAATAAGTACCGACTCAAGCCGGGCTTCAACGCGCGTTTCGATATTGAACTCCTCCTGGGCAAATTGCAACAAGGGAAGTAACAGCATTACGAAAGCAATTGATAACCTTTTATATATTGAGCATTGACTCATTCTGATGATATTAACTTTAGTTGTGGATAAATTAAAATTTGAAACAATTTTAAACCAAAAACTTCACACATTAAAAAATATCTGAACAGCTTACGGTAATGCTGTCATGGTTAAGTTTACTGTTGTGGTGAACGTACCGATGTTGGCAATGGTCCCATCGGCAAGTTGTGCAAACATACTGGCAAGATTCATTGTTCCATTCATAGTTCCCATCGTCCAGTTTAAGTTGAAAGCATTATCAAGTGCTGCTCCACCATTACCCGTGCCATTGTCGATTAACATCTGGTCAATAGCAGTGACCCCAAGAGCACTTCCTAACGCGGTGTAGGCACATGTAACTTCACCACCAATGACGTGAATACCGGTTGCCTCGCACCAAACTCCCAGGTTGTCAATTGGGATACTTGCTACAGCTCCATCAGAAAAATTGGCTGCATTAATCTGCAGGTTCCAGTTACTGGTAGATTCCATTGTTACTGTGGTTGTACCAACAGCGTCAATACCAAGGTTATATAAATCAGGGGTATCAAATGTTGCAGTTTGGTCAGCACCACCTGTAACATTTAAGTTTAAAACCGATTCCAGTACGGCTGTGAAGTTAACTACTTCAGCATCTTGTGCAAAGAGATTTGTTGATTGAATTACCAACATCAGCATTAAAAAAAGTATTAGTTTTTTCATAACAATAAATTTTAATTAGTTTATAATTTTATTTTATCAATTTTACAAAGAACAATAAGTTTCATTTTTGACATTGCAATATTACTACAATTAAGAAGTGGTAGTAATAGGCAAATGGCTGATAATTGAGGTCAGAAAAACTGAATTTTCTTTCCAAAAGAGCTGAGTTTTATAATTGCAATTTGCCATAATATTTCTGTTTTACAGTGCTGTAAGGGTTAAATTAACTGTTGTATTGAAGGTTCCCAACGCTCCAATGGTTCCGTTTGCCACCTGTGTAAACATACTGGTGCCATTCATCGTCCCGTTCATTGTTCCCATTGTCCAGTTAAGATTAAAGGTATTATCGGCAGCATTTCCGCGGTTACCTGATCCATTGTTTATCAATATCTGATCGATGGTTGTAACCCCTTTAGCGTTGGCAAGCGAGGTATATGAACAAGTTACTTCACTTCCAAATGTGTGCGCTCCGGTAGCCTGACACCATACGCCCAGGTTGTTTATAGGTATCGATGCTCCACCATTTATAAAGTTCGCTGCCCTGATCTTCAGATCCCAGTTGCTTGTCGATTCCATTGTAACGGTAGTGGAACCCACAGCGTCAATACCGAAATTGTATTCGGCCGGTGTATCAAAAGTGGCCGTTTGCACAGCACCCGCAGTAACATTTAAGCTCAATACCGACATTAAGCTTGCAGTAAAGGCCACCGTTTCGGTGTCCTGGCCTGAAAGCTTTGTGGATTGTAAAATGAGCAGGAGGATAATTAGGCGTAGAGCGTATTTCATGGTAAATTTATTTATTCATTTTTATGTAAGCTATATCTTTAACGGCATTACAAATAATCGAACTACAATATTAATCATAATAAAGGCTTTAACCCATAGGCAAAGTACTTAAAACTTGGGTTCAAAAAACTGATATTTGGGTTCAAAAAACCTTAGAAGCTGTCTAAAAATGATATTTAAATTTGATTAGCCCCGTCCT
>JABMQA010000204.1 GCA_013203545.1 Bacteroidota bacterium | reverse complement strand
TTAATTTAATGATAAAATTTTAGCGAAATGAACATGTTGAATTTTGTATTTTTAATGCAGCCTCAGGAAGGTTCCGAAGGTGGTGGTACATCATTTTTTATTATGATACTGCTGATGATCGTAGTATTTTATTTTTTCATGATCCGGCCGCAGATGAGAAAAACCAAAGAGCAAAAAAAATTCAGGGAAGGCCTGAAGAAGGGTGAGAAAATCATTACTATTGGTGGGGTACACGGGAAAATCCTTGAGGTTGGTGATACTACACTCATTATTGAAACCGAGGGACAGGGTAGATTAAAGATCGAAAAAAGTGCTGCTGCTTTGGATACGGCCTCACAACTGGCAGAGCAGAAAAAGTAAATGATTTGCGGATGTCTTGAAAGTATCGATTCTTTTCATGTAGCACCGATAGCTTTCCAATATGCGTGAAATCTTCTTTTGAGACTGATTCATCTTGTCGAAAATTCGCGGCTTAATGAAATACGGATATGTTATGAAATTTCTAAACCGCATTTTTAATCTGCATGACGAGAAGGTAAATTACAGGATGACAGTATTTGTTGTCTGTCTGATACTTTCCACTCTGGTTTGGATTTTAACCAAATTATCCGATAGCTATTCTACTGAAATTACATTTCCGGTTGTTTTTAAAAACCTCCCGGAAAATAAAATCCTTGTTGGAAGTATAGATAGCGTACTTAAAATCGGTGTACATGACCGGGGTTTTGCCCTTGTGAGGTTAAAATATTTCACAATTAAAGAACCACTCGAAATAGAACTGAATAACTTCAGGCTTAGAAAAGTTGGTCATCAATACCGGACGGATGTTTATTCATCTTATTGGTCGCAGGGTTTAGCCGCTGAATTTGACGTTGAAGGCGATATCCTATACGTTTTACCCGATACAATCTACTTTGTATTTGAAGATGAGTTTTCGAAGGAGGTGCCCGTGTTGCCGGATATTACCTGGTCATTCGAAAAGCAATTTCTGTTATATGATTCAATTCGCATAAATCCATCTGAAGTTACAATACGTGGTTTGAAGGATCATATTGATACCATTGATTTTGTTTATACACAAAAACTTGAATTAGAAGGCCTTTCAGCAAATGTAAACCGTAAAATTGGTATGGTTGTGCCCGGGAATAATCGGAATGTAAAAATTGATCCGGTGGAAGTTGAGCTTACCATCCCGGTAGAAAAGTACACCGAATCTGAAATAATGACTACGTTGGAAATTATCAATCTCAAAAAAGGTCAACACATTAAACTTTTTCCTGAACAGGTCAAGGTTACTTTTTTGGTAGCCCTTATCGACTATAAAAAAATTAATGCTGAACAGTTTCGTCTATTTGTTGACCTACTTGATATAGAATCGGATCTTACAAGAAAATTAAAAGTGCATATCAAATCTGTTCCCAAATCTATCAGGATTGTAAGAATTGATCCGGCTGAGGTTGAATTTTTAATTTTAAAATGATGCTTAAAATTGGCCTCACAGGTAATATCGGAAGTGGTAAAACGATTGTGGCGGAGATTTTCAATGTATGTGGAATTCCCGTTTTCGATGCTGACCTCGAAGCGAAAAAAATTCTTAACAGCCCTGATATAATAAGCCGGTTACTGGGTGTTTTTGGCAAGGATATCATTTTAAATGGGTTGGTTGATCGTAAGGCGTTGGCAAATATTGTTTTTAGCGATCCTGACAAACTTGCTATCCTGAATGCAATTGTTCACCCCCACGTCCGGCAGGATTTCCAAAACTGGTGTACCAGCCACGAAGAGTCACCATTTGTTATTTACGAAGCTGCAATTATTCTGGAATCCGGATTTGCCAGGCAACTGGATTCTGTTGTTTTAGTTACCGCACCTGAACCTCTGCGAATCAGCAGGGTGATCAACCGTGACGGGGTAAACAGGGAAGATGTTGCCGGAAGGATTAAAAACCAGCTTCCTGAAGGGGAAAAGATCAAATTAGCCGATTTTATCATCAATAACGACGGGTCGGAATTGCTTATCCCACAGGTATTGCGGGTAATTCAGGAATTGGGATAGGGGATAACATTAATTTTAAGATTGCCTATTGTGGCGGCGAATATATTTTATCATTATTGCGGTAACCGGGTTGGTCGGTAAACCAGTCGTTATGAATGGTCCCACCGGAGTTTACCCACTCGATAAATTTGAGATGACCCTGCCAGAGTGTATCCCTTTCATAGGTATAATTAAAGTTTTGAGGGAAATTAAGTGCCCATGGTAAATTATCGTAGGATTTGAAATAAATCAATGGCGGGTTGGATGCATCATCTGATTTATTGAATAGATTATAGTCCATCAGATCGGTGGGAGGGTAGTCGGCAAGATGAATTTCGTGTGATCTCTCCTTGTTCACAATCAGGAACGGATTAAATGATTCGAGGCCAACATCACCAATTTCATAAGGGCCGCCACCGGTTATTCCAATTTTAACTTCAATTGTCACCGGTGGATTATAAGCCTGGTTAGGTCTTGTATTTCCAACCCAGGGTACAATGTCATAAACGATTACTGTAAAATGTGTCTGTCCGGCTTCTGAACCATTTGGATTGAAGGTGGTGATGCCATTGTTTGCCGAATAGCCGGCCACTATAACGTCGTCCTGGGAAATCTGCAACCCAGGCAATGAAAAACCAAAGCCGTTCTCAAACCCGGCTCCTGTGGCCTTTACCTGGAAGGTACCAAATGTTTCAACCAGTTGGTTGCCGGCGTTGGTTACGCAATTAAACATATATCCCATTACCAGGTCGTTGAAGTCATAATCAGCAATTGAGGGCCAGAGATCTTCAAAGGCAAGTGTACCGGTATCGGCAGGCCAGTAGTTGTTAAATGCCCGTTCAGGGTCATAGGGATAATCATCTTCGTCATCCGGAATGTCATCACCATCGGCATCAGCAATAACACTGCACCATTCGGTATTTTCAAATAGTTCCATGTTGTTGCCGTTATTTGTTAAATCGGCCGAAGATGAACCTGATCCCTCATCAAAGGGCCAGTAACCCTCCAGGCCGTCTTCGTTGCCGGTTAGGGTAGCGTTCATATCGGCAAGGATTTCATCACCGGTTCTTGCATAGTCCCACAACCTTACTTCATCAACCGAGCCATGGAAATATGAACCAGGTGTTTTGTCCGACCAACGGGCAACGCCGATTGTATTCATTGTAGCAAGGCTGACTCTCCGGGTATCCGTACCTACCAATTGCCCGTTAATGTAAAATTCACGGTAATCCTTACTTGCTACAACAGCAGCAACGTGGTACCATATACCCGGTATTGCAACGGTATTGCTGTAAAGCAACCGACTGGTTGAGCCTTTTCGTGCCATGAGTGTTATTGTTCCTTCAGGAATTACAGGGGCCTCCAGATATTCAAGATAGATACCCATAAACCTGTTATTTTTATTATCAGCTACCATACCTGCAATAACCATGTTGGTACCGGGATCAGGATTTTCTTCAGCTTTAAACCAGGCACTGAGTGTGTAAGGATAGGATGAGAGTTCATTGTCGGCATCTGCATAATCTTCGATTCCATCAAAACATAAAGCATTCCCCGATTCCTTGAAACCTTTGTTTGACTGAAATTCAAAAATCACTGCATTACCTGTAATTTCTATCAGGTGATCGTTGATTTTTATCTGCTCCATGTAGGTGGGCAGATTGATGGAGATGTCGTAATTTTCTTTGTTTGACTGTCCCTTATGGTAAAGAATTTCCCCGGAAGGGGATGTGATCTTAATGATTTTGCCTTTACAGTTTTTTATGTAAAACAGAACGTCATGCGACATTTGCCAATCAAACTCCGGAGTGGCATGAATGGCCGGGTTAATCGAAGACTGGTACCTGTTTTGACCATAATCCTGCACTTCGTGCCGGCATGAAATGACAAATAGTACAATAAAAAAATATAGCAAAATTCGAAGGGCCCTATTCATAAAATAATTTTTGGTATTAACCTTAATGTTTTTTTCAGGGCATAAATGTACTAAAAAGATCGCTCAAATGAAAGAGCGATCTTTAAAATATTATAATTCAGTTATTTCAGCCAGCGATCCAGCCAGTTAAAGAAGGTGCGTTGCCATAATATGCCGTTTTGAGGTTGTAATACCCAATGGTTTTCATCCGGAAAATAAAGAAATTCGGCCGGGACATCACGTAACAATGCGGCATTAAATGCGGTCATTCCCTGGGTAAACACAACCCTGAAATCCTGCTCACCATGTATGATGAGAATTGGCGTATCCCAGTTTTGAACATATTTATGCGGTGAGTGCTTGTATGCGCCCTGTGCCACTTTGTTGTCGAATTCCCAGAATGCACCGCCTTTATCCCAGTTTTCAAACCATATCTCTTCGGTTTCAAGGTATTGTGCTTCCTCGTTAAAAATTCCATCGTGGGCGATGAAGGCCTTGAACCGGCCATCGTGATTTCCTGCAAGGTAAAACACGGCGTATCCACCGGCACTGGCGCCAATTGCCCCAAGTCGGTTTTCATCGATAAACGGCTCCTTTGCCATGATATCGATGGCTGTGAGATAATCCTGCATACTCTTACCGTGGTAATCACCGCTGATTTGTTCCTGCCATGCCTGGCCGAATCCGGATACACCCCTTCTGTTAGGTGCAACGATGATGTAATCGTTTGCGGCCATGATCTGGTAATTCCACCTGTAATGGAAACTCTGACTCAGTGGTCCCTGCGGTCCACCTTTGCAATAGAGCAATGCCGGATATTTCTTTGCGGGATCAAAGTTTGGTGGATAGATGATCCACGTAAGCATCTGTTTGCCATCATGGGTGGTCATCCAACGTTCTTCGGTTTTACCCATGGTTAATTTATCAAGGAGATCCTTGTTTGTAAATGTGATTTGATCTGCATTGCCGCTTTCGGGGTTAACAGCAAAAAGCTCTGTGGGGAGTGCCATGGTTTGTTTGGTGGCAATAAGCAAATCTCCCGCAAGTGTTACGCTACGGTAATCGTGCAGCCCTTCGGTAATCTTATTGATATTGCCATTATTCAATGTAAATTGATAAATCTGGAATGTGCCTTTTACATCGCTGGTAAAATAGATGGATTTGCTATCGCCGGCCCATTGCAAACTGCCAACGTTCTGGTCGAATCCTTTTGTTGCAAAGGTTCTGTCCCATGTTTTGGTGTTGAGGATGAAAAGACGGTTCTCATCAGACTCGTATCCGTCGCGTTCCATACTTTCCAATGCAATGTAGTTTCCATCGGGTGAAAAAACCGGTGCAAGGTCAAACCCCATCATACCTTCGGTGAGGTTTTCAGTTTTTCCTGTATCGAGGGTGTACAGATAAATATCAGAATTTGTTGAGAGGGTATAGGCTTTACCCACAAGTTTTTTGCTTGAATAAACAACGGCTTTACTATCAGGGCTCCAGCATACCTGTTCGATGCCACCCCAGGGTTTCATAGGTGCATCCCACGCTTCACCTGCAAGGAGATCTTTATCATTCCAGACTTTTTTTCCATCATAGTCAGCAATAAAAATATGGCTGTATGAATCTACCCAGGTGTCCCAGTGACGGTACATCAGGTTGTCGATAACCCGGCCGCTGGCGTTGGGAAGGCCTTCGTAAAGGTCTTCAAATTTTTGGTTTACAGGCACTTCCCGGGTATAAACGATTTTAGTTTGATCGGGTGCATATTTAAAACCTGTAATTCCGCCTTCAATATCTGAAATTTGGCTACGGCCACTTCCATCCGGGTTCATTTCCCATAATTGTATGGAACCGCTCTCTGAAGTGAGGAATCCGATTTTTTTACCATCCGGACACCAGATGGCATTAAACTCGCTTTTGGGTGTAAGGGTAAGTCGGAGACCGTTGCTCCCATCCGCATCCACAGCATAAAGATCGCGGTTGCCCTTGTTCTTTTCAATACTGTAATATGATACACCATAGAGGATTGTTTTTCCATCAGGCGAAACCCGGGGATCGCTCAAACGGCCTAAAGACCAAAGCACCTCCGGTGTCATCCGGTCGCTGGTAAGCTGTATATCCGGTTTGTCGATGACGGATTCTTCGGCCTGGTACTGATTTTCTTCCTGACAGGCGTTCAGGGATACCATGACTGCTGCCAGTAAAATTAGCGTAAACTTTTTCATTGAAATGTCAGTTTTGAATTTGTTTTGCAATTAGCGGGGGCTAAAATACAAAAATTACAAAGACCAGTACAAGTGTTTATGGAATAGGTTGTATGATAAATTGCACCCCACTTATTTTTTCAAAGTTTCCTGAAAGTGCGGGATTGTGCCTTTAGGCACAAAATGTTTATAGA
>JABMQA010000203.1 GCA_013203545.1 Bacteroidota bacterium | reverse complement strand
TTGCCAAAAAATGGCGTGTAACTATCCGATTGTAGTAAAGTTTAAATATAAAATGGATAAATGATGGAACACCAAACAATTAAACTCAGAAACTTCTTAATGTTAATGATCGGTTTCGTCCTTTTCGCGTGGGGCAGCAGTTCGTGCTACTACGACAAGGAGGAGGAATTATATCCCAATCCGCCAAATTGCGATACCACCAACATAACCTATTCGGAAACTATCGCGCCGGTTTTGCAAAATAATTGCAACATGTGCCATGGATCGGCATCACCATCGGCAGGCATCATCACAGATAACTATACCGACCTGAAAAATATTATCGATGCAGGAAGTTTCAGGGGCGCCATCAACCACCTTTCAGGATATTCCCCCATGCCCAAAGACGAAAATAAGCTCCCGGAATGCGACCTGACTAAAATCAATTACTGGCTCAACAACGGCGCCCCGAACAATTGACAATGATTTTAATAAAAAATTAAAGTATGAAAACGATGAAATACATTTATGGCTTTTCATTCCTGATGGTTTTAGCTATTTCCATTTCAAATGCACATGCCCAAGACGATCTGATGGATCTGCTCGAAGGGGATAAAACGGACGCTCAATACGAGTCTTCAGCATTTAAAACCACACGTCTGGTGCTGGGACAGTCCATCGAAAATCCGGCATCCGGGGATATGCTATTCATGATCCAGCATCATTTCGGAAGGATCAATGAAGGGGCCTATGAATTTTGGGGCCTCGACCAGGCCACCATCAGGCTGGGGCTGGAATACGGCATCAACGACTGGCTGGCAGTTGGGATTGGCCGAAATTCGTATAAAAAAACCTTCGACGGATTTATGAAGGCAAAACTTCTCAAGCAAAGTTCCGGGGCCAGGAAGATGCCGGTTTCGTTGTCGTACTTTGGGAGTATTGCCCTCACATCACTCAAATGGCAGGATCCCGACAGGGATAACCTTTTTTCATCCCGGCTGGCATTTACCCACCAGTTGCTGATCGCCCGAAAATTCAGCCCGGCGCTGTCGTTTCAAATTACACCGTCACTGGTGCATAAAAACATGGTTCCAACAAAAGACGATAAAAACGACATTTACGCAACCGGTTTCGGCGGCAGGTTAAAATTAACCAACAGAATTTCGATGAACGCCGAATATTTTTATGTCTTTCCTGACCAGGTGGTTTCTACGGAAGTAGATAATTCCTTTTCCGTTGGTTTTGATATCGAAACCGGCGGGCACGTTTTCCAATTGTTTTTTACCAACTCCAACCCTATTTTCGAAAGTGGGTTTATTACAGAAACCACAGGTAGCTGGGCCAACGGCGACATTTTTTTTGGGTTCAACATTTCGAGGGTGTTTACCATTGTTCAAAAGAAATCTTATAAGTATTAGCGATTCAGCCGTAGAGAAAACCACTTGATTTATCATTTACCTCCGGCATCATGCGATCAGCGTATTTTATAATGTGGCTGTCGGGGCAATTCCAAAAGTACTGACGCTGATTAACGATGAAAAACGCAGATATTATAATAATTCATCTGCGTAAATCAGTGCAATCAGTGGCAATATCAAAGGCCTTTGTTCCAGGTTGAAGTTTAATTTGGAAGCCACAGATTTAAAATTAGCAACGTAGGCGTCTCAAACCCATCCCCATCATTGTTTTTCCGCGCAAATCTGCGTCAATAAACATCCGTGAACATCAGCTACATCCGGAGCTTTTAGCAAATCAATCCACCAGGAGCAACAATCTACAACCCTATTTTAAATTCTCCATCAAAAAATCCGTCATTTTCGAGTATAGATGAAACGTAGTATTTCTGCCGGCATAAATGCCATGGTTGGAATTGGGATAGAGCAACATTTCGAAATCCTTATCAGCAGCAACCAGTGCTGTTATCAGGTCGTAGGTGTTTTGGGGATGAACATTATCATCAGACATGCCATGAACCAACAACAATTCCCCTTTTAACTTGTCCACATGGTTAACCGGGGAGTTATCGTCATAACCTGAGGGGTTCTCCTGCGGGGTGCGCATGAAGCGTTCGGTATAAACATTGTCATAATATCTCCAGTTTGTAACAGGTGCAACGGCGATTCCCACACTGAAAATATCAGCACCCTTGGTCACACACAGAGCGGCCATGTAACCTCCGTAACTCCAGCCAAACACACCGATATGGTCACCATCAACCCAGGGTAGCGTGGCAAGGTATTTAGCGGCTTCAACCTGGTCGATGGTTTCATATTTCCCAAGCTGTTGGTAAGTCATTTTCTTGAATGCAGCACCACGCGCACCGGTTCCGCGGTTATCCACCGACACCACCATGATCCCCTCCTGGGCAAGGTATTGGTTCCATAGCTCACCACGACCATAACTGTTCCTAACAGTCTGACTGCCCGGGCCACCGTAAATATCAAACAAAACCGGGTATTTTTTAGAGGGGTCAAAACCGTCAGGTAAAATGCGCCATGCATTCAGCGCTATCCCTTCCGATGTGGTGATTGTAAAAAACTCCTTTGCCTGGAAATTGTAATTTTTTATAATTTCATTCAATAACAAATTGTTTTGAAGTAAACGAACCTCTTTGCCATTTTTCCCCAGGTTAACCGTATAAACAGAAGGCGTATTGGCATCCGACCACGTTTTGATAAAATATTTGTAATCGGAACAAAAACGTGCAGAATTGGTTCCTTCGTCAGGGCATAGGTTTTGTTTTTTGCTGCCGTCAAGGCCCACTATATAAACATTTCTATCAAGTGGTGAGACCTCTGCCGACTGGTAATAAACCTTTTTATTCTTCTGGTCAACACCATACAATTCGGTTACATCCCAGGTTCCATCGGTGATTTGCCTGACCTCCACACCATCAGTGTCATAAAGGTAAATGTGATTATACCCGCTTTTATCGCTTGTTAAAAGAAAATGTATACCATCATCCAGAAACACAACATCATCAAAATTCCCATCTTCGATATAATATTCGTTTTCTTCCGAATAGGCAACAGTTGTTTTACCGGTGGCAGTGTTTGCCAATAAAATTTCGAGTTTATTCTGCAGACGGTTTAACCTCGACACGGATAATACATTTGGGTTGGTGGTCCATTGAAAACGAGGGAGATACTGATCAGTTTCAGCACCAACATCAACAAATGTGTTTTTGCCGGTCGCCACATTATATATATGAACACTAACAATAGAGTTATCCTCCCCTGCTTTTGGGTATTTAAACTTGTGAATTTCCGGATACAACTCGCCATAATTGGTGATTGACCACTCCTTCACGCCGGACTCATCAAAACGCAGGTATGCGATTTTCGAGCCATCCGGTGACCAGCAAAAACCTTTCGTTATGGAAAACTCCTCTTCGTAAACCCAGTCGGTTGTTCCGTTGATGATATAACGATCCCTTCCATCATAGGTAATTTGTTTTTCCTCACCAGTACTTAAATCGGTAATAAAAATGTTGTTGTCCCGTACAAAGGCTACCATTGATCCGTCCGGGGAAAAATCCGCAATCCGCTGTTTGCCATTTGCCGAAAGGGCTGTGAGCTTCTTTGACTCCCTGTTGAAAATATAATATTCCGACATGGAAGATCTGCGGTAGATTGATTCGGATTCGGTGGCGAACAAAATTTTAGATTCATTGGCGCTGAATTCGTAATCATTCATCGAAATAGGCTCGGTTTTCCCTTCAGGGATTAATTCTTCCAAAGTGACAATTACTTCAGCGAGGTCACCCGTTTTATAGTTGTAAGCATTAATCGAGTCATTATTAAGCTGCGAATAAAGATTTCCATCATTCATGGGACGGATTTCGCGAATGCGTTTCGGATACAACGTACGGCCCTTAAATATCAGATCAAGTGTTAACTCGGATTTTTCTTCCTGTGCGGTGGAATAGATTGCCGGAAATAGAAGGATGTTGATGAGCCCTGCAGTGATCAAGTTTTTCATGTTCATAAATGTTAACAAAATAGCCAGTTTAAATAGGGTCTGCTGAAAAAATC
>JABMQA010000202.1 GCA_013203545.1 Bacteroidota bacterium | reverse complement strand
CGTGTCGATGGCTGTTGCTAAAGTTTCGATGGCACAAAATGCAGATTCATTGTTGCAATGGATGGACAATGTAATGTCGGCACCTGAAGATATGCAGGCCACTGTTCAAATTGTTCTTACCAATAAGTCAGGTAAAGTAAAAGTACGTGAGGCAATGATGAAGCAAAAGGGTAAAGACAAAAAATTATACCGTTACACCAAACCTAAATCACAGGCAGGAATCTCTACATTGTCATTGCCCGGTGATGTTATGTGGCTCTATATGCCGGCATTTGATGAACCAACAAAAATTTCCTTTTTAGCGAAAAGCCAGACCTTTACGGGAACTGATTTTTCATATGAAGATATGGAGAGCAGGTCATATAGTGCAAGGTATTCACCCACATTGCTCCAATCCGGTGATCCCGAAAACTACCTTCTGGAATTAATCCCAATATCTAAAAAGTCAAAGTATTCAAAAATCTTAATATACCTGAATAAAACATACCATTACCCTGTGAAAATGGAATATTACGATAACCGTGGCAATTATTTCAAGCTTGCTACCTACCGGTTCGTCAAACAAGGAAAGTATTGGCGTGCCGAAGAGTTGTTAATGGCCGATTTAAAAAAGGGCCATTCAACCAGGGTATTGATCACCGATGTGAAATTCGACCAGGGTTTGTCGGATGATGAGTTTCTGGTTGAAAAATTAATGCAATAGATTTTGCTGCTCAGTGCTGGGATTGATTTTACAAAGTGGTGATACATTCAGGGTTTCAATTCCCCGTCGCCGGTTATTGGATGTGGGCATATATAGCCGGAAGTTCAAATTTTTAAAGAATACTGAAATATAATACTTCTCATGGCTTCTGCTTTCAATGGCCGCAGCGAGTACCATCGGTTAGCAAGGTTGTTTGCTGTAACTGAAATTTTATGTTTTTCATTAATGGAGTAGCTCAGCCGAAGGTCAATTATTAAATTACCATTGTTGTGGTTGTAGAAGTAATTCATATACCTGACGGGTTGAACCGAGCCACCGGCAGCAGTGGTTGCCCTTTCGAAATCGGCAATGGCTTTATCGAGGTTTTCGATCTTGCTGAAATATTTAAAGCTAACCCCGGGGGCGAAGCCTTTGTAATCAAACTCGATATCTGCTTTTAAGGTATGCAAAAATCTGTACTTTAAGATGTCATTTTCCGGGTTAACGCTGGTGTTCGTGTAGGTGAAATCGGTGTTGCCGGTTGGGTTAAAGTCGTTGGCGAAAACATAATCCGGTTCAAGTGATTTGGGTAGGATATAGTTGTACCCAAAAATTGTATTCAAGGTCAGGTTTTTATGGATTTGGGCTTTCCCAAATACTGAAACATCTAATCCAATAATCCTGGATTTTCCGGTATTAAGAAATTTAAACCCACCCAATGCAAAAGTGTAGGTGGAATCCCAGAAGCCAAACAGGTATTCGATGGTATTTTTATAATCCTGCTGAAATACCGCTATATCAAGGTAACCAAAGTATTTCATGAATTTGAAGCCTTGTTTTACTCCCACTTCGGCATTAATGCTGGTTTCAGGTATAAGATCAGGATTATCAAAAACACCAAAGGATCCAAGGTTAATTTTAATAAATCGTTCAGCAATGGTTGGATAGCGGTAACCCTGGCCAATAGACATCCTCAGGTAGGTTTCCTGCATCAGTTTCAAAGAAGCACCTGCCCGGAAAATTGTTTTTACATCACCCGTCTCACCATTCAAGGCGTTATAATCCAGCCTGAACCCGGCTGAAAAGTTTATAATTTCGAGGATATTGTTTTCAATTTCTACATAGCCAGAAAGGTTAAATAGCCTGTTGTCTGCCGTCCCGGAGGCACTGTACATTTTTGCGTGCGACATGGTGTATTGAGTTGATATGCCTCCTATAAACTGAAAACCATTTAAATTGGGATAATCCCGCCGGTAATTGTAGTCGGTATAGATTATAGTATTGCGCACCGACTGGTTGTTGGTCATCTGATTATCACTGTACATATACCTGGCCTTAAAACTGTGCTTAAAGCCCAGTTTCGAATAGTAATTTACAAAGGGATCAAGGTAGAAAATAAAGTGGTCCTGTAACACAACGGCTCCAGGATATGCCCTGTAAAAGCCTGCAGAATCATCCAGCCAGGCGATCATCAGTTTTGTTTTTTCGTACAACAGGTTGCCATTTACCCCGTAATTTAAACCCTGATATTTCTTATTCCTATGGCGGATGTTAAAATTCAGGCCGATGTTTCTTTCCGTCATCTCTGATTCGCTAAAATCAGTAATGGTATCCAACACCATAGGAAGTGTAACCGGTGGCCCTTCATAGCCATGGTCGAACTTGATGCTGGCCCCGATAACGATATCTGTATTGTTTACTATCCTGGAATGCAGAAAATTTACACCTCCAATATATGGAAACTGATCCCACCATTTCATGTAGCCGTATTTTGGATTGCTATAAAACCCTCCATAGACACGAACCTTTGTTAGCGGTTTTAATCCCGGGTAAGCTGTTCGGATATAAATTGCACCACTCAGGGATGAGGATCCCGACATTACCGAGGAAGCACCTTTGATAACCTCAATCTGCCTGATGTTTTCAACGGGGATGAAATCCCAGTAAGGCCGGTTGGCATCCCCTGACAGAATGGGCATATCATCGATAAACACGCCAACTTTACTGCCAACACCAAAAGTAAATCCGCTGCCACCCCTGATCTGTGGTTCACCATCCAGAATATTCAATCCGGGGGTGTCATCCAGTATGGTTTCGATGTTGGTGATGTTTTTATTTTCGATTTGTTTAAGTTGTATCACTTCCATCGACACCGTCAGCTTTTCCAAGTTCTGGTTGAGCCTTCCAACCTTTACTTCAACTTCTGAAAGCCTGGATGCATAAACCTTAAGCCTTACGGTCCTTTCAATGGTTTTTCCGGAAGTGATTATTTCTGATATTGTATCGGATTGCATACCGGTGTAGGATACAATAAATTTGTAGCTCCCTGCCGGAATTTCCAGGGTGAAAT
>JABMQA010000201.1 GCA_013203545.1 Bacteroidota bacterium | reverse complement strand
TGACCGTTTTCTGTGAAAATAGTGGTTCCGCTGATGCATACAACGTTGTTGCAGATCTCAACAGTTCCGACCCAATGCTTATGGTTCTTACCACACAACCTCAAAATGTGGGTAACCTTACACCATCAGCTACCGGTGAAGCCACATTCAGTGTATATGCAAGCCCCGACATCCAGCCCGGTTATACTGGCGAACTCTCCATTCTGTTTACAGCCGATATGGGTGTATCACAGGAAGACATTATCCAGATCCCATTCGCAGATTACTGCGAGGCTACAACAAATACTGAGGATGAGTGGATTGCCCAGGTAATCTGTGGCGAAATTGACAATTCAAGCGGATGGCAGGGTGCTGTAGCAAACTATACTGATATCACCACTACACTTATTCCTGGCGTTGGAGAACCCATTACCATAGAAAACGGAAATGCATGGGCCAGCGACATTGTTTATGTATGGGTTGACTGGAATCTGGATAAGGAACTTGGGAATGATCCAAATGAAGAATTTCAATTAACCAATGTTGGTGGCTCAGGCCAGACATTTACCGGCGAGATTACTCCTCCGGCCAATCAAATGAATGGTCAGTTCAGGATGAGGGTAAGGATGACTTACAGTTCAGCTCCGGTACCTTGTGGAAATTCTTCCTATGGTGAAGTTGAAGATTACACGGTATTAATTGGCTCGCAGGTTAACCTTGATCCTCCTCAAAATATTGGTGTATCACTTACTGGTAATGATGTTACGATTTCATGGGATGCACCAGCCGGAAGAGATGTATCAGGATATAATGTTTATCGCGATGGTGAAATGATCAGTGCCATGGTAACAAACATGTATTATACGGATATGGATTGCCCTGACGGAAGCTACTGGTATTCAGCTTCGGCTGTTTATCCGGAAGGCGAATCCGGTATTGCAGATCCTGTTCAGGTAACTGTTGGTGATCTGACAGGTAAAATTCAGGGTTTCATCAGGGATGCCATCACAAACGCGCTTATTCCAAATGCATGGGTATCTGCATTAGCAGCCGACTTTGGCGCGGTAACCTACAACACACCATTCGGAAGCCACTTCAGCCTGTTCCTGCCAGGTGGTACTTACGACCTTGTTTGTGACGCTGACGGATACATGCCACAAAACCTGAACAACATCACCATTGCCAATGGCGGCCTGTTCAGCCATGTGTTCTACCTCTTCCCCGAATCATTTGCTCCTGACACAAAAGGAAATATGTTTAACCATTCGGCTGACGGCTCAGTTGCAATCTATCCAAACCCTGCAACCAACGAGGTAAACGTTGAGGTTATTGGAAGCCTCCAACAGGTAAAAATCATGAATAACCTCGGACAGGTTGTTTTCAATGAAATTACCGAAGGACAATCCTTGAAAATCAACACAAGCGACTTCTTAAAAGGTATTTATTTCATTGAAATTCATACTGTAGAAGGCTTGAATACAGAGAAACTGGTGATTAAATAATTATTTAATCACAAAAATATAAAGGGGGCTTTTTCGAAGGCTCCCTTTTTTTTGGCTTCGATGTGCATCGGGCCTATCAAATCCAAACAATATTTTTAAACACACTCCTCCTGTAAATATTCACAATACACCTTTCATTTCTGTATCCAATGATCTAATCAGGATTGGATTTGTGGTTTTTATTATTAAATTTGTTCTTACATGTTTTAATACCAATATTATTGGTGCTATAATATGAATAGTAAGTTGTTCTTAAAACAATAATTAAAATGAGATTGTTGGGTCGGATTTTTTTTCTGCAGGTACTTTTTATTGTTCATTTTAATGCTTGTCTATACGGTCAGGCTGATTCGGCAGAGACCCTGCAAAGCATGCTGCTTAATGCAAGCTCAGAAACTGAGATTGCCAATTTGTATGGCGACCTTTCATCATTATATTCAACCAAAGATCCTCAGAAGGGGTTGGACTATGCGCAAATTGCACTTACTATGTCGCAAAAGTTGAAAGACGATAGCCTGATGATTCTGGCCTATTTGAGTCTCGGAGTTAATTTTATGCACCTCAGGATGAACGATTCATCAATTTACTATACACGGCAAGCGCTTATTCACAGTAGAAAAACAAATATCAAAAACTACAATTTTAACATTTACAATAATTTCGGAAATACCTATCTCGAAATTCCACATTTCGACAGTGCAAGATATTATTTTGCATTATGTCAACAGATTGCTGAAGACGAAGAGAATCAGGCAAGACTGGCGGCGGTATATAACAATCTGGGTTTGATTTATATGGAAATGGGTGAGATGCAGGAATCCTATGAGAATTATATTAAGGCGCTACAACTTTTTGAAGATCTGGGCGAAAATAATGAAGCAGCAACAATCCTGAATAATATTGGATTGGTAAATCATAGGATAGGCAATGATGAAAAAGCTGTTGAGTATTTCATGAAGGCCATCGAAATTAATCTGGCACTGGACAGCCCACTAAAATTATCCATGAACTATGCTAACCTGGGTATTTCCTATAAAAATCTGGGTGCTTTGGAAAGTGCTTTGGAATATTATAACAAATCCAACGAAATTGCTGAGCAGCACGGTTTAATCAATGATTTGGCAAGGAACTATCTCAATGTTGGGAATATATATTTTCATAACAATGAAATGAAGCTGGCAAAACAAAGTTTCCTGAAATCTCTTGAAATTTCACTGGAAAATAACATAAAAATTGGGATATTATTAAATAACCTCATGATTGGTGATATAGAACTAAGAGAGAATGACCTTGTTTCAGCTGAAGGACGAATGAACACCGTTTATGAACTCATTAAAGAAACCGGGCTTGTGAGGTACACCCAAAATTACCTTGATCTGATGTCCTCTTTGAATGAGAAGAAGGGTGACTTTAAATTGGCGCTGGATTATCATAAAAAGTATAAAAATGATAGCGATAGTTTATTGGAGCTTGCAAATAAGCAACAGGTTGAAGCGCTACAAACAGCCTACGAAACTGAAAAGAACCTCCTCGAAAATCAAAAACTAAGGGATCAGAACCTGTTGAATGAAAAAATCATTCAAAATCAACGACTTGTTGGACTGGTAATTATTATTACACTTATTTTGTC
>JABMQA010000200.1 GCA_013203545.1 Bacteroidota bacterium | reverse complement strand
CATCATCACCAATGCCACTATTGAGCCGGGTTTTTCGCCGCAGGCGATCTGCTCCGTAGGTGATGAAATAATCGTAATTGCCCTGGCTGATGTGGGAGGCTTTGTTGAACGAGGTGTAATCCACTGTCTGGTCGTATTGCGGTACCATGGCGCTGGTGCCGGTGTTGATAAGGCCGGATACTGCATGGGGGCCGTAATCGCCGTAGTTGAAGTCGCCCACGTCGGAGCGGTTGGTGATGTTGCCGTTGGAAGCGTAGGAGGTTTCCAGGGTGTTGCTCAAAATGGTTTCATCAGTCAAGCGGTTAAGTGCATCGTATTCATAGTCTTCCCATATATAACTAGCCCAAGTTCCGCACTTTTATCATAACGGCGTGATTTACAGGACCTGAATTTGTAAGGCACTACACTTTTCATGTCGTCTTTTGTTATTCGCTATGATATTTTCTTTAGGCCATGATCTTTGTGGTTTTTAAATTTCCATACTCAATTTCCAGTTTTTCATAGATATCTTTGTGTACCTGCTCTGGAATGCCCGGCTTGCGCAGGTGCATCACCGAACCATTAGCCGTAGGCATTACAATGGTTGAATAGGTATGTGATGCCACCAAACGTTTTACGGTTTTCCATGACAGGTTGCAGCCTTTGTCACGGAGTAGGTACTCGGTTGTATGCAAAAGGTGGTAAGCTAAAACGGTGATAAAAATGTGGGCCTCTACCCTGCGCTCAAGCTGATGGTAATTAGGACGCAGGCCCAGATCGGTCTTAAAGTTGCGAAATGCTTTTTCCACTCTTGTCAACATAACATAGGTTTGCCAAATCTGCTGGTCTGTCCAATCCTGTCGATTGGTTTTAAGGATATAGTTGCCATCGGTCTTTATGCGTTGTTCTCTTTTTTCTTCTTCCAGGCCCCATTCAAATACCGGCAACGAAAGATATATTTCCACTTTTTGGTATTCATTTTCATAGTATCCACTTGCCTATAATAATGGGCAAGATAAAAATTAACACAGAAATGATAAAATAAAGCATAAAGGCTCTCCCCTTTGTATTAATCCCAGAATAAATCTCTCTATATTTTTGATATCTACGCTTCCGAAATATCAAAAAGTAGTTTAATGTAAAAAACCCCGCATATTGCGAGGCTTTAAATTTTAATGACCTATGAATTTACTTAACGATATTCCACTATAAATAAACAAAACTAATTGACCTACCAATAATAAAGATGCAAAGATTACTGCAACAGCCTTATTTGAATTATTATACATTTCAATGGCTTCTTTATATTTTCCTTTTTTCACTAAATATCGTCTACTAAAGAACCAAAATAATAATGAAAGAACTACCGCCAAGGGCATCTCAAGTTCAGGAATATATTGTTGTCTTTTTAATGCAATATTTATGAAAAAATAACAAGAAAACACTATTGCGCCCACTACTATTCCAAATAAAGTATTTGCTCCTTCTTCTTTAAATTCCACACGTTTGCCGTACAAATTATAGAAGCAATAATATAAATAGTAATATATTTTTTTAACCATCAGACTTATTGATTATTATATCCCCAATTATTATTTATCCAACTATCAACATTATCTCCATAAAATAGTCTTGCTCCCCCATATATTACACCGCCAACAACAGCTCCTCCGGCGACAATAGGACCACCTAAAATAGCTGCGCCAAACAATAGGGTTGTTGCTCCAACATCAACCCAAGTGGAAGTGTTTGCGTTGCCGTTTAACACATCATATCCTGCTATGCCATAAGTGGTCAATACACCAACTCCACCTAAAACCTTTCCTGTACGAGAAATTGCCCTTAAATAATTAGGGATAACTTTTCCTGTTTGCCCTGCTATCTTTGCATTATATGTTGCTTGCCTAACATATTCTTTTTCGAGTATTACTGCTCCAATATTTGCCATTCCAGCAACATAACTGGTTTTTCCTGCAATATCCAACCCATTGCGAATTCCACCCCCACCGGCTTGGTCATTAATCCCAATCCCTGGTAAGTACGCTCCATCCGTGGGACTTGTAAAACTTATTCCGCCATCCGTTCCAAAAATCACATCTCCTAATTCTCCAAATGAACAAGCAAGTGTGGTTTTACCAAATGCATTAACCTCGTATATTGTCAATCCATTAAAATGATCATTTAAAAATGCGGTACCGTTTTCACCGTAAAAAGTTACCGTATTATTTTCAACCCACTGATCAAATGTAGGCCCGGGTGCATTTTGCTGTCGCCATAAAATCCTTTCCATATTACTTTTCGACGGCTCTTTCCGGTACGGATCTTCAAAACTGGTAGACCCGTAATCACCCCTAAATGCTAACTTGTCGTACCCTGACGGATCGATTGCATTGAGCGGATTGTTAATACAATAGCTGTAGCGGTTGAAACTCTGTGTACTCGCACTGTTTTGTATGAAAATATCGGGTGATAAAAACCTGGCTAATGCAACATCATACATCCGCCCGTTCATATTTATTAATCCAAACCATTTCAAATGCTCATGGCCGGTGTATCCACGATCAAAAGGAAAATCGGGGATATTGGTGTAAGTCCAGTTATCCGGATTGCGGTTGCGACCCCACGCATCAAAGCTTTGCCTGAAAATTGTACCTGTTTCTTCGTTAATGGCACCAACCATGCTACCCAGGTGATCCTTCATGATGTAGTACATCGAATCCGGGGCATAATCGTACTTTACATAAATTGCGGCTAAACCATCACCACCGGATATG
>JABMQA010000199.1 GCA_013203545.1 Bacteroidota bacterium | reverse complement strand
CAATCTATCATCGAAACTTTATGATAAAAAAAGAAGATTGTACAGCATCAAGTTATTTCAGGACATAACTGTCGAATTTATCTGTGGTTTTGGGGATATTATTTAAAATGTTTCACTAAGGCAATTGCAACACCAATAATAATCGTGTATTTCAACCAATTTTTATGTTTTGGTTTTTCTAATGCCAATAGTTGTTTAGGTGCTTTGAAAAAGAAGGCTAAAAGAAGTATTGCTGTGGTACTTACAATATCCTGTCCCCATCCCATCTTTAAATCCAATTTCAATATTTTCTGTATTTCTGAGCCAAGAATAAGCGCACAGAAGAAAACAATGAAGAATATAAATGCAAAAATCAAAGGTTTCTTTCTTTCCTCGGTTAATGATGTAATGCCAATGTAATTTCTAATGTCCATTTTTTGGTTTTTAATTGTTAATCTTATTGCAGCATTTAAATAAAAACTAACGATACACATGTCACAAAACTTACTGTCAGGCTATCCATATTATTATCAAGGTTTAATTAATGAATCCATTTCCCAAATTAATATATTGCTTTCTGGAGTTCCTGCTATCAGATATTTTCCATCCGGGCTAAAATGGGCACTATGAATCTCTAAGGTTTCATGTTTATATGTCCAAATAGCTTTCTGTGATTTTACATTTCTTAATATTATAAACGAATCTTCATTGCAACTAACAATAAAGTTTTTATCAGGACTCATATTAAAAAAACCTTTAAAATCAGGGAATGCTTTTCTGAAAACAAGACTCCCGTCTGATAAATTGTAATAATTCATACTGCTATCACCTGTATAAATTCCAAGTTCATTTTCTTCAGTAAATAAGATACTGCCTGACATAACAATTCTGCTTATCTGACTATATGTCTCAGTTTCCCAAATAACCTTTACGCCCTCCTCATTCTCTGAACGAGTAGATCCACCAATCAAATATTTACCATGTGGACTGTAGCGTGCCCACATCCAATTGGTTGGATGCTGCCCATCAAGCGAATCAATAAATACAGATTGTTCAATATCCCAAATTCTTACCAACTTATCTGCCGAAGCAACTGCCAGGTTCTTTCCGTTAGGACTAAATTCCACACTGTATACTGAATTTTGTATTTTCCCATCCAATTCAGGAATTGGTCCTTTTGTAATCGCATAGTAAGGACTAATTTTAACTTGCTGCATTTTTTCTCCGGTTTCTAAATCCCATATAATAAAAGTTCTATCCATTGAACCGCTAGCTATAAGCTTATTATCTAGGCTAACCTTAGCACACCAGACTTGATCTGTATGTCCCCTTAAAGTTCTCATTTCTGAAAAAGTTTCAACATCCCAGACTTTAATGGTATTATCCCAACCATGACTGATAATATATTTTCCATCTGGGCTTAAGAATGCTCCTTGCACTTTATGCTTATGGCCTTTTAAAATTTTGTATGGTTTAATGATATTTTCCTGACAGTAGCCAAATAAAGAATTAACTATAAAAACAAATGTTATCAGATTATTTTTCATTACCGTCTATTTTAATAGTTAGCATGCAGCCTAGTTATTTCATTATTACTGTTCGTTAGCGGGATTAAATGCATCTTTTTTAACTTCATCAATTATTTTTGCACTCACCCACATCACATCCTCGTTACCCTGCTTAACCCATCGTGTAAAAAAAAGATATTTACCATCGGGCGAAAGTGTAGGAAATCGCTCACCTCTATTTGTATTTATCGTTTCGCCCAAATTATATGCTTCCGTCCAGGTTCCGTCAGATCGTCTGAAACTGATAAAAATATCTTGCTGAGCATTGAGCCGATTGGAAGAAAACAGAAGGTAACTCTCGTCGGGAGCTATGAAAGGAGTCCAGTTGAGCACACCGTCAATCGCATTGATACTTTGCGGCAGCAATTCCGCTTTTGCATATTCTCCGTCGATAAATTCGGCACGATAAATACCAAAATTGTTCATAGTCCCCAGGTCTTCAGCCTGACCAAAAAAATAGACCGTCCCATTGCGCGTAAAAGAGAGTGCATACGCATTCTTTGGTTCAGAGGAATTATCGATGATACCCACAGGTTTTGGCTCAACCCAGCCATTTCTTTGTTTTTCTACAAAATGGGGAATATCTTTTTCTTTTCCCTGAGGAAGGAAATAGAGTCGTTTGCCATCCAGGGAAAAGGCCGGCATGCCACCAAAGGGAGATGTTTCGGGTTTTGTCCATCGGCCATCAATTTGCCGCATGGTCATGCAAAGAATTTCAGTTTCCTTTTCCTGGTGACGTAAGTTTGACTGCCAGAATACCTCGTTACCATCGGGCGAAAATGTAGGTGAGCCATGCTCAATTGTGGTATCAGTGGATATGGTCCCGGGAGCAAAAACCACAGGCATTTCTCCGGGAGGAGCTTGCCCGAAATAGTCCCCTCTCAAATTCGAAAATTTGATTTCTTTTAAAGGCATTTGCCAGGATTGCAATTCTTCTTTGAAAATGATTGCATCGGGGTAATTTTGTCTAACGATATTTGTGTCAAATGGAGGTGTTGTAAAATAATAATGGATCGGAATGATGTATCTACCACCGATGGCATCATTCACGAACTTTTTACTTAATGAGTCATTTGTGAGGTAAAAGTGTTGAATAAATGAAAGATCTATCATCTTTTCGGGCAGCTGAAGGGATCTGAATTCCT
This sequence comes from Bacteroidota bacterium, assembly GCA_013203545.1. Taxonomy (GTDB): domain Bacteria; phylum Bacteroidota; class Bacteroidia; order Bacteroidales; family 4484-276; genus JABMQA01. The sequence continues at coordinate 2,009 of JABMQA010000199.1, read as the reverse complement.
CAAAAGTAAACTGATCAAAATCAACATCTCCTGTTTGAAAAACAGTGACCCCATTTACAGAAATAAGAAACCCAATATTGATGATTCTTGCATCTGTTCCATGGGGAAGATAAAACGCTTCTACACTTATGCCATTTATTACTTTGCTCTCTGATTTTTCTTTGGTGGGTTTAAAGCCAATCCAACGATTAGTCGAATCATTGAGGGCATCAACCAGTTGTTGAGTAGATGCAAAAATTGCTTTTGGATTGTTTTGCAAATGTTGCCGCACCATATCCGGATCAATATGATCGCCATGCGCATGGGTAACCAGGATTAAATCCACATCATCGAAAGGAGCTTGGGCTTTAGCTAGCTTATCCTGAATTTCCTGAGGGATTTCGTATTCGCCCGCAAAGCCTTTGAACAAAGCATCGATAAGGATTTTCTTATCTCCAATATTTATCAGGAAACCTGCATTTCCCACATAGGTAACCTCAACTTTTTCTTTTTGAGCATAAGTTGAAACCGTAATGTAGCTCAGTAATAGAACTATTATAATTGCTTTTCCTTTCATACTATTAATCTTTAGAATTATTTGGAATAAACTCACCTTCATAAACTGTAGGATAGGATTCCCAATTTGGATTCCCACCAACCGTACCACCAATGACATAAATTTTGTTGCCGATTGAGGTGCAACCAAAAAACACATTCTTTGCAGGGAGTGGAGTAGTTTCCATCCATTCGTCGGTTTGGGGTTTATAAGTAAGAACCTTTTTTGAACAATCATCTTTACCATTTATCAAAGTCTGCCCACCCAAAACAACAATTTCATTATTCACCACAACAGCGCCAGGTTTAAAGAGTAGCAGCGGTAAATCGTTTTTTTGTACCCATTCATTTGAGTTCACATTGTACGTTTCAACGGTCAATATTTCACCCCAGATATTATCCTTAGTACCGGCACCACCAATTACGTAAATGAGAGGGCCTAAGCTTACAACTGCCGCATTATTTCTTAAGGAAGGAATGGCTGCTTTCTCCGACCAGGAATTGGACAGCACATCATATGCTTCATTTTTTGTTGAAATATTTTCCCATGAAGTCAGCCCTCCCATTATCAAAATTGTGTTGTCAAAAATTCCACAATCAATATGCTGCCTGGCGGTAGGCATTGGCTCTATGATTTTCCAACTATCGGCTTGCGGATCGTATTCACGATTTGCATTCTGAAATCTATCGCCACCTATGGCATAAATCTTCCCGTTAACGGCAGCCAAGGCTAAATTTATTGCAGGGTTTGGGACATCTGCCAATTTTATCCACTGATTTGTTTTGGGATTGAATTTGTAGAAAAATGAGGTTACCGACTTGTCATTTCGCCCTGCTACAAAATAAATTTCATTGTCCAGGGTTACGGCTTCACCACTATAGTATCCCTCCGGAAGAGAGGCTAATTGCTTCCAAACAATTGTTTGCGCGTAGGATGAACCAATGAATACACTGCAAATTAAAAAGAAAATTACTTTTTTCATCTGTTTAAAAATTTGGCCACGGATGCACGAATGGAAATTTTAATCATGTCCGTGGGGGTTAATAATTATCATGAATATTTCATGGTTTATTAATTTAATCAGTTAATAAAAAACCTATTTACAGCATAGGATTAGCTTTATCAGAATCAGGAAAATAATTCAAAAAGACAAACAATACAGTAATATTTAAGCGTACTTGCATGTCGTGTTTAGTTTGTTATGTTTTCATCAATCAACCAATAGGTATAATTTAGAACTTTATCATAACCATTAATAAAGTCTAAATATGTTGGTGCTACTTTAAAATCAGGAATAACGCCTCTTTCATCATCATATCCTGCGGGACGAACAGTGTATTGAGCTGAATTCTGAATATTAATTTTAGTATTGGGTAATTCAAATAACATAAAATGGGGTATGTAATCATTACCCGTGATTTTGATTTATAATTTCTTTGTATGAGACAGGTTCAGTTATCACAGCCTGTTCAAT
>JABMQA010000198.1 GCA_013203545.1 Bacteroidota bacterium | reverse complement strand
TACATTAGAATTTACAAGTGGTGAGTGGATATTCGATCCGGATGATGAGAATGGGGTTGATGATGATGAAAATGGTTATACAGATGATTTTATTGGGTGGAATTTCTTATTCTCCAGTAATGATCCTAAACCCACGCCAGGTACTTATAATTGGGGGCATGGTACTATTTGTGCTGGCTTAGCAGGTGCCACTACCAATAATGGCATTGGGGTTGCCAGTATATGTTGGAACCTGAAAATATTGCCCATACAGTGTTTCTCTACTTACGATTTGCAAGCTTATAATGCAATTATTTATGCCGCTGAAAACGGAGCGGATATTATTTCAAACAGCTGGGGATTTTATTTTTATTCCCAGGCAAATCACGAAGTAGTTAATTATGCAATTGGTTTGGGTAGTATCCTGGTTGCCGGAGCATGTAATGATAATCAGATCAGGAATTTTTATCCTGCATCTTATCCGGGAGTTATTTCTGTTGCTGCTATAAATAACAATGACCAAAAGGCTAATTTTTCCAATCATGGTCCAAATATTTGGATAAGTTCCCCAGGAGTAGCAATATTAAGTACAACACCAAACGACAACTATCAATTGGCCTCGGGTTGTTCCATGGCAACACCCATAACTGCAGGACTTTTAGGACTTGTTAAATCATACCATCCCGAGTGGACTAATGACCAGGTAATTACGCAGGTGTTGGGCACAGCTGATAATATTGACGCGTTGAATCCTGGATATGAAAACCTTTTGGGTGCAGGCCGGATCAATGCATTTAGTGCCTTAGACAGCTCAGGTGTCACTCTTCAGCAGGAAATTGCCCTTGATTTGTTTTATTCAGAGTTCCAGGATCTGGATGGTAATCAAATTCCGGAACCGGGAGATACAATAAGTCTGAGTTTAAAGCTAAGAAATTACAATTATGGAATAGGGGCTGAGGATGCAACTTTTACGCTTTCTTCTGTAGATACAGAGATCACCATTATTAATAATACCTATACAGCAGACATTCCTGCCGATGATTATTTTATTCTGGAGGATGCCTTTGAGTTTGTAATATCCGAAGATGCATCTACCCACGATGTCAGTTTTGAACTTGCTATCGTCGCTGACAAAGAAATAACCTGGGGTGATACCATTTCTGTTGAATTTTTGGTAGCACCAGCAGGTATCCTTGTTTACCAGGGAGAAGGATCAGGAAATACATATAGTGGAGATTTTATAAACGAATTTTTGATTGAGCAGGGATTCGATGTGTTTTATACCTCACACCTCCCATTATCATTGAATGGATTTGATGCTGCGTTCCTTTCCTTTGGTAATTATGGGCCTTTATTGGATGATGGAACTCCCATAACTTTAGAGATGACACAAATAATTGCAGAATACCTTTATCAGGGTGGTCGCATATATATAGAGTGCGGATCACATTATGGAATCATGGAGTATTTTGGGTATCCAAACTATGAAGAGATAATGGAATTATTCGGGGTGGAAGATTCAGAAAAACCTTTGGAGGCGAATATTATAAATTTACTATCTGGTTTACCTGGTTCAATTTGTGAAGACATGGAATATACCTGATCAACACAGAGTACCAGCTGGTTTATTGATAAAATGACTCCCAATGAGAATGGTATTGCAGCTTTTGAAGAAGATGAATATGGAACGGTAGCGGTTCAGGGCGAAGGAGCTTATGGACAGAAAACATTTTGCTTTGCTTATGCATTGGCACATTTAGTAGATGGTAGCCAGGGAACAAGGGATGAATTGATGGAGGAGATTGTTGAATATTTCGACCTGTTTGATCCTGTTGCCGATTTTATGGCTGATACCACATTTGTTTTAGAAGGTGGGTCAATAGACTTTACAGATTTATCTTCAAATAATCCTACCGGATGGGCATGGGAATTTGAAGGTGGTACACCTGGAACTTCAACTGAACAAAACCCGGTTGTTTTTTATAATACCCCCGGAAATTACAGTGTAACTTTAATCGTTTCTAATAACTATGGGTCAGATACCTTAACTATACCTGATTTTATCATTGTAGAAGAAATCGTTGGGGTGGTTATTTTAAATCTTCCTGAAATAAATATCTATCCAAGTCCGGTAAAGGACAAACTTTTCATCTCTTGCAAAAACAATATTATATCGGTGGAAATTTTTAACACCTCTTTTCAGGTAGTAAATAAGCAGAAATGTAACATCAAACAGATGGAAATCAACATTGCTGATCTGCCACCCGGAATTTACTACGTCCGGTTGCATATTGGTGAAACGGTTTTGACTAAGAAAATAATTAAAATTTAAATAGTACCCCCACCATTCCTCCCCTGTCCTGATTCCGGCAGCAGGGGGAGGAAATGTGGTGAGGGCGG
>JABMQA010000197.1 GCA_013203545.1 Bacteroidota bacterium | reverse complement strand
TTTCAAGCATTTCAAGTGGAATTTATTTTTTGAAAATTGAAACTGATAATAAAATCATCATCAGGAAAATGGTTAAGTATTAATCCCCGGTTACATGGGCGTCCATCGTCCATGCCATAAACCAATCATATTAACAAACTATGCCAAATCAAAACCAGGATAAAGTAAGATATCAATATTTCCCATTCCCACTTTTTACCTAAATTTGCCCCATACACCTGGCAATATGGCCGTAGTACGAACATCAACAGTCCGAAACAATAACAATCAACAAAACATATCGGCTGAGTAAAAAACTAAAGGACATATTATAAATGACAGATTCTAAAATTAAAACCATTCATGTAGTTGATTTTAACAATGTTGAAACCTATGTCAAATGGTTAAACTCTAACCGGGTCCAGAAACATAATTACAGAGCATTTCCAGCGAAAGCTATTACTTTAGATTTCTCACTTTCAAGATTCCTAAAGCCATATCATATTGCCCCTCTGGCTTGTTTGATCCACGAATATCAAATAAATGGGTTTAAAATAAAGATCTCAAAAACAAACCCTCGCATTGAAGCTTATCTTGAAAGTTTTGGGTTTGACCGATTTTGCAAGTCTACTTTGGATACAGAGCCGGAAGACCCTAAAGACCAAAAGACATTCCCTCTTTGGCTAATTAGAGATGAAGGTAAGGAGTTCTATACTATTAAAGTTAAGGAGTATTTCGAAAACAATCATTTTTATGGCCATGATCTTTTCGTTTTGGGAAATTCGTTGGGTGAGCTTTTGAACAATATATTTGACCATTCGAAATCCAAAATTCCAGGCTATACTTTTACCCAGTACAATACAAGAACTAGCAGTATAACAACCTGTGTTTGTGATTTTGGAGTAGGAATACCAAATTCAGTAAACAGATCTTTTTTAGTTACTTTTGTAACCATATTAAATCATGAAAACAAAGAAGGTATGACTACTTCGTTTCTCAACTCATCATTAGGCAATCTGATCGACAAATATGGCATTAATGTGCTTTCAAATATTAGATTGGTTGATTACACTTCAACCATCGCTACTTTTGTGAGAAAATACATTTCAGACATCAAGTCGTTGTCAACTTTTTAGTCTCCCCAATGTCCCGCTGGCGCGGACATCCAACATCCGCGCCAGCCACCATCTAAAAAACTAAATGCATACCGTAATCACCATACCATGAAACAAATCCTACAAACCACCCTCGCTCAAGCGGATTTGCAAATCACATCCATAAATTGAAAACCTAACAGGAAAAAGAAAAGTTGGTTTTTACATGTGGGATTTGGAATGTTTGGAGATGGTAGTTGATGACCTGAAAAAAACGGAAAAAGATAAGCAACTCGTTGAAAGATTATATTATATTTTTGTTAAAAAGAAAAACATGAACACACAAACAATTACAATAGACTTTCCTAATGAAAAGCATACTGTTAATCGATGAATCATATACCATTGATAATTAAATAATTGTAAATTTGCTGAAAAGAATACCATGACGACCTCTCAATTAAAAAACGCTTTAATTCAAAGGATTTCCGAAATCGAGGACATATCCTTTCTGGAAGCTATTAAAACAATTTTGGATGCAAAATCAGAATCTAAAATCATTAACCTGACTCCTGCATTAACAAATGAAATTATGGCTTCAAAAAAGGAAATTGAACAAGGATTGTTTATTGAAAACGATCCGCTCGAAAAGGAAATTGAAGAATGGCTAAACGAAAAATAATCTGGTCAAACAGAGCCAAAACCAAAAGGTACGAAATCCTTGAATTTTATATTGACAGAAATAAAAGCAACACCTATTCTATAAAACTAAACCGCAGAATCAATAAAGAGCTCCGGTTACTCATTAAGTATCCCAATCTGGGAATCAAAACTGATATTATTGGAGTTCGGGGACTGATCATCGAAAATTTCATTCTTTTTTACGAATTGGATAATAATATTATTGTTGTACATTACATTTGGGACTCAAGGCAAAATCCAGAGGGATTAAAGGTAAGGTAGAATTTATCTAAGATACCCGCTGGTATGGACGGCTTCTATTCGTGTCTTACCCCCCCCGCTGGCGAGGATGTCCATCGTCTGTGCCACAAATACCAATCATAACAACGAAAAATGCAAACCCAATTTATGTCTTACCCCACATTGCGGGGATAAAACCATAACTCTTTGATCCTAAGAAGAGTCATTTTTAAAAATTTCGGCAGGGGGGACTACGGATTTTTTTCTGTAAAATGGGGCATATTTGTATCCCAACAAATCATATATCCTTTTAGCTTTCAGGGTAGGCTCAGTGCATTTGCGAACAGAGATGACCTGATC
>JABMQA010000196.1 GCA_013203545.1 Bacteroidota bacterium | reverse complement strand
AATGTATGCCTACCAGACTGTGCTGGGGGCAGGTGATCTGGGAATTGGAATACAGCTAAGCCTGTTAAACAAAAATATCGACTTTAATAAATACCATGCTTTTAACCAACAGGATCCATTGATTAAAGGAAAAGGAGAAGAGACCAATATGATCTTTGATTTAGGCATTGGCGCCTATTACAGGGTTCCTGACAATTATTACCTTGGCCTTTCCATATTACAATTGCTGGGGTCAAAAACCGCCAGTGATGCCACTGCTGCAAAACTCAAGAGGCATTTCAACCTGGTAGGTGGATACGAATTCTCTTTCCCAAATACACCGGCTATTGATGTCCTTCCTTCAATCATGATCAAAACCGATGGGCATTCCATCCAGTATGATTTATCAGCACTTCTCAGGTTTAAAAACCAGTTTTGGGGAGGTATCACATATAGGTTTCAGGATGCTGTTGCCATCATACTTGGTGTAGAGTACAAAAACTTTAATATCGGATATTCTTATGATATCAGTACCTCTGCAATCGGCTCCTACGGAAGTCATGAAATTCGACTGGGATACTGTTTCAAAATCGAGGTGGACCGGGTTAAAAAGATTTACCGCAATACACGATTCCTGTAGGTTTTGGTAGTGTTTTTTGTTTATTATCACTGTTTTCATAAAAAGTCAACTTTTATACCCCTTTGTTCCCACACTTTTGTTTCTTTTGCATAAATTTTTTATTCAGTTAATTGCAGGATACATTTCATTTATTAGGTTGAGGTATAAAAAAAAGGTAATTAGTTGGTAACTATATTAGTACAAAAATATTCAATTTTATTGCCAAATATAATAAAGGATATCTATTCTCGTTAAACTGTTTGTAAATTCAGCAGTTCATATGAAAAGATTATTTTTTTTGCTATTAATTATCATAGCTATAAGCAGTTGTAAAAATTCTGGCAATGGCGAATTAACTGGTGTGGATAACAGGCCAAAGTTTTTTCAGCCTGATCCATATGGTATGACCTTTATTCCTCTGGGATCATACACAATGGGTGTTGGGGAGCAAGATATCCCTTATACACAAATGAATACACCAAAAACAGTTACAGTCGGATCCTTTTACATGGACGAGACTGAAATCACCAACAACGAATACCGCCAGTTTGTATTCTGGGTACGTGATTCGATTGCCAGGCTACTGATGGGTGAAATCAATCCTGAGGAGTTCTATATTGAAGAAAATCCCAATACCGGGGAACTCTATGACCCTCCCTATCTAAATTGGGAAACAACTATTGAATGGGATGAAGAAGAGACAGCCCAAACACTGGAAGAGATGTATCTTCCTGAAAACGAACGGTATTTTAGAAAAAAAGAGATTGACACACGTAAGCTGAATTTTGAGTATTACTGGATCGATTTGCATGCAGCCGCGAAAAAAGAAAAGGAACCTGATCTTGATTCCACCATACTGGAGAATCCGAGTTTAGTTAACAGGCCAAAAAACCGTATCGGTCGCGATCAGTTTGTTCGTAAAGAAACCATAAATGTATATCCCGATACCCTCTGCTGGATACACGACTTTGCTTATTCTTATAATGAGCCACTTGCAAAGACCTATTTCTGGCACCCTACCTATGACAACTATCCGGTTGTTGGGGTAACCTGGAAACAGGCAAGGGCATTTTGTGTTTGGCGTACCAACTTATTCAACAGCTATTTAGAGAGTCGGGAACAGGCTGGATTAAATGATTTCCGGTTGCCCACAGAATCAGAATGGGAATGGGCAGCCAGAGGTGGGGAAGCTGCCAACCCGTTTCCATGGGGTGGCCCTTATAGCAGGAATGACAAAGGATGCCTGCTTGCCAACTTTAAGCCAAATCGTGGTAATTATGTTGATGATGGAGGCACTACACCAGTAATTGCAGGCCATTACCCTGCAAACAGTTTTGGCTTATATGATATGGCCGGCAATGTTTCGGAATGGACAAACAGTGCATTCGATGAATCGGCAAACATTTTTACCTGGGATCTTAACCCTGACTATAGTTATCATGCGAAATTCAACGATCCTATATCGATGAAAAGAAAAGTAATACGTGGCGGTTCCTGGAAAGATATTGAATATTATCTTCTCGTTTCCACCCGGGATTACGAATACCAGGACACTGCAAAATCATATATTGGTTTCAGATGCGTGCAATCTTATCTGGGGCGCTCCAAAAATGACAATCCGTCACGTGCTTCGAATGTTTATTAAAATCAGTTTCATCATATTCAAAATTAAAAAGAAATCATTGAAATGGCATCTGCAAATGGCAATCAACCGTTTATAATAAAAATTGAAAATGCTCTCGACAGTCGCTTCTTCAGAAGATTTATGTCGGTAGCATATGGTTTAGGTGCATCCATCGTAATTATTGGTGCGTTGTTTAAGATCACACACATCAGGGGCGCAAATGAAGCACTTTTTATCGGCATGGTAACCGAGGCCATTATTTTTGCTTTATCAGCACTGCAAAAACCTCATATTGAACCCGATTGGAGCAAAGTACATCCACAATTGGGAGAAGATTACCATGGCAAAAGAGCCCATGGTAAAAAAGCTGGCGCTGCCGTAGCCGGAAGTTCTTT